>WIJN01000016.1:0-45637 GCA_009496085.1 Streptococcus mitis
ATATATATATATATATATATATATATATATATATATATATATATTGCACTGTTTTTTTGTATACTTCTAATTTATTTTGCTTTGAATAAAAATATAAAATTTTCTATATTCAAACATTCTATTTCATTAATCAATCATACTATTGCCGAATCACAGCGCTAGCTAGAGTTCACTGTTAAATTTCAATACATATAATTTCACTAGGATATTACGTGAGTAGATTGGCAAGAAAACATGTGTACTATCAAGTTTTTTAATATCTAATACTCTTCGAAAATCTCTTCAAACCGCGTCAACATCGCCTTGCTGTAGATAGGGTTACTGACTTCGTCAGTTCTATCCACAACCTCAAAACAGTGTTTTGAGCTAACTTCATCAGTCTTATCTACAACCTCAAAACGATGTTTTGAGCAACCTGCGGCTAGTTTCCTAGTTTGCTCTTTGATTTTCATTGAGTTCAAATGATACATCCTATTCCAAACTTAATTTTTTGATTAGTCTCCTTAGTTACTGAAATTCTTATCTTATAAAAAAACTTTGCTGAACTACCACTGAAAGTTGAGAAGAACATTATTTTACCAAGCTTTAGTAAGTAAGAAAGACAGCCACTCTAACTATCTAAAATTCCAATGAAAAAGCCCACGAACAATAACATTCATGGACTTATTCTAATAATGAGGATAGCTCAAATGATATAACGCTTCCCAATTGTTACACTACGACACCAAGTTTGGCAAATCGATTTCATTTGCTAAACGTAGCTACGACGGAAAAATCCACGGATCGATAGTATTCGTGGATTTTTCCTAGCGAAACGTTTAGGTAGACCGCCATAGCGGTTACCGATTATTAAATTACGACACTGAGTTTTACAAATAGATTCCATTTGTAAAACTCAGTTAGTGAGGCAGGCAGGTAGGAAACTTTCTACCAATCACGACGTAAAGTTTTACGAATCGATAATATTCGTAAAACTTTACTAGTGGAGCGCCTAGCCAAGTTCCATAGAAACTTGGCGTTAGTTACTTAGATTGTTACACAATCAAGTAACTTTGGCGATCTACATCTTCTCTTCCAACTCTACGTCTGGATACTTATCTGCAAACCAGCGAAGGGCAAAGTCATTTTCGAAGAGGAAGACTGGTTGATCAAAGCGGTCTTTAGCCAAGATATTTCGGCTTGATGACATCCGTTCATCCAAGTCCTCAGGCTTGATCCAACGAACAGTCTTTTTACCCATTGGAGTCATAACCACTTCCGCATTGTACTCACCTTCCATACGGTGTTTAAAGACTTCAAACTGGAGTTGACCTACAGCCCCTAGCATGTACTCGCCTGTTTGGTAATTCTTATAAAGCTGAACGGCTCCTTCTTGCACCAATTGCTCAATCCCCTTGTGGAAGGATTTTTGCTTCATGACATTCTTGGCAGAAACTTTCATGAAAATTTCAGGAGTAAAGGTTGGCAGGGGTTCAAACTCAAACTTGTTTTTCCCAACTGTCAAGGTATCCCCAACTTGATATGTACCTGTATCGTAAACACCGATGATATCACCCGCCACGGCATTGGTCACATTCTCACGACTTTCCGCCATAAACTGGGTAACATTAGACAGCTTAGCTCCCTTACCAGTACGAGACAGATTGACACTCATCCCGCGCTCAAATTCACCTGATACGATACGGACAAAGGCAATGCGGTCACGGTGACGAGGATCCATGTTGGCTTGGATTTTAAAGACAAATCCTGAGAAATCCTTGTCGTAAGGATCTACAATTTCGCCATCTGTTTTCTTGTGTCCATGTGGTTCTGGAGCAAACTTAAGGAAGGTTTCAAGGAAGGTCTGTACACCAAAGTTTGTAAGGGCTGACCCAAAGAAAACGGGTGTCAATTCTCCAGCCAGAATAGCTTCCTCTGAAAACTCATTCCCAGCTTCATTTAAAAGCTCAATATCATCCTTAACTTGCTCGTAGAAAGGATTGCTGCCAAAAAGCTTGTCCCCATCTTCTAGACTAGCGAAACGCTCATCCCCCTTGTAGAGCTCCAAGCGTTGGTTATAGAGGTCATATAAGCCTTCAAAGGCTTTCCCCATCCCGATTGGCCAGTTCATAGGATAGCTAGCAATGCCCAAGACTTCTTCCAATTCTTGTAAGAGGTCCAGTGGCTCACGTCCGTCACGGTCTAGCTTGTTCATAAAGGTAAAGACTGGAATGCCACGATGTTTCACAACCTCAAATAATTTCTTAGTCTGAGCCTCGATACCCTTAGCAGAGTCCACGACCATGACCGCAGCATCCACCGCCATCAAGGTACGATAGGTATCTTCTGAGAAGTCCTCGTGCCCTGGCGTGTCTAGGATATTCACGCGCTTGCCATCGTAGTCAAACTGCATAACAGATGAAGTAACGGAAATCCCACGTTGTTTCTCGATATCCATCCAGTCAGACTTGGCAAAAGTCCCTGTTTTCTTTCCTTTAACCGTACCAGCCTCACGAATCTCGCCCCCAAAGTAGAGCAGTTGTTCAGTGATGGTTGTTTTCCCCGCGTCCGGGTGAGAGATAATGGCAAAGGTACGACGTTTCTTAATTTCTTCTTGAATATTCATAAGTTCTCTTTCTTTGATTCTCTATTTTTCTTGTTTCAATAGCTAAGAATGATTTTTACATTGGATTTTACCATTCCTTTCAACACTACATTATATCGAATTTTAGCATTTTTTTCAATTTCTATTTTCTGTTAGAGTTTACTTGAATAAAAGTTATTTCTTATAGGCCAATATGTCGAAAACTGTGACAATTCTAGCAAAAATGATATAATAAAACAAAAAGGAGATGTAATCATGTTCAAAGAATTTGGTGTAACCAATTTAGAAGTGACGAAAGATGATATTTACAAGAATCCAAACAACCCTATTTTGCGTATGTATGATGACGATGAATTAATCGGAACCTTTAGTATTCTAACTGGAGAGGTATTGGAAAATTTGGACTTGGCAGACTATGATATTCGTTTTGCTCAAAAGCAAATTGAGTTAAATCGCGATAACTACCTTGAAACATGGAAGGACTACGTGGGATTACTACATGCCTAAATATTCTTTCTTAAAGTATGGTATTGAAATTCGTCCTAACGAACATAACCATAAAGGTCAAAAAGCGCATATTCACTTTTATATCCACGGAGAAGAAGTGGGTTCAATGTTTCTGAACGGTGAACTGAGAGATGGTAAAGCAAAAGCAAAAGACCTAAAAATGATAAGGCAATATGTCTTAGAAAATGCAGTTGAACTTCAGGCTTTATGGAATGAATATCAAAAGAGTGCATATTAAAATCAAAGAATCTTAGTTTGCTAATCAACAACAAACAAAAACTATCTAGCAATTTTAATGCCTACTATTCAAGCATTGCCCCACTTAGGTACTAACCATCCTACTCCCCTTGTAATTTTTAAAATAAATGTTACAATGAATATAGAAAAGGTGTTGCGTCAACAACACCCCACAGAGCCATTTAAGACGGTGGCTGTAGTTACATAACTAAAAAATAGCTCGTTAACTCGCCAAAGTTAGGACGGCTATTTTTTGTCTCTTTCAAAAACCCGTTCTCCATCCTATACCTGTCTTTTTTCATCTTTCCCTCCCTTATTTATAGGAAAATATGGTAAAATAGAACAGACTAAAAATCATCATTTCACGAAAGGATGCAAGATGAAAATTACGCAAGAAGAGGTAACACACGTTGCCAATCTTTCAAAATTAAGATTCTCTGAAGAAGAAACTGCTGCCTTTGCGACTACCTTGTCTAAGATTGTTGACATGGTTGAATTGCTGGGCGAAGTTGACACAACTGGTGTCGCACCTACTACAACTATGGCTGACCGTAAGACCGTACTCCGCCCTGATGTGGCCGAAGAAGGAACAGACCGCGATCGCTTGTTTAAAAACGTACCTGAAAAAGACAACTACTATATCAAGGTACCAGCTATCCTAGACGATGGAGGAGATGCCTAATGACTTTCAACAATAAAACCATTGAAGACTTGCACAATCTCCTTGTCTCTAAGGAAATTTCTGCAACTGAATTGACCCAAGCTACGCTTGAAGATATCAAGTCTCGCGAAACAGCTATTAACGCTTTTGTTACCATCGCTGAGGAGCAAGCCCTTGCTCAAGCTAAAGCTATTGATGAAGCTGGAATCGATGCTGATAATGTCCTTTCAGGAATTCCACTTGCAGTTAAAGATAATATCTCTACAGACGGTATTCTCACAACTGCTGCCTCAAAAATGCTCTACAACTATGAGCCAATCTTTGATGCAACAGCCGTTTCCAATGCAAAGGCTAAAGGCATGATTGTCGTAGGGAAAACCAACATGGACGAGTTTGCCATGGGTGGTTCTGGTGAGACTTCGCACTATGGTGCCACTAAAAATGCTTGGGATCAAAGCAAGGTTCCTGGTGGCTCGTCTAGTGGTTCTGCCGCAGCTGTAGCCGCAGGACAAGTTCGCTTGTCACTTGGTTCTGATACTGGTGGTTCTATCCGCCAACCCGCTGCCTTCAACGGGATTGTTGGTCTCAAACCAACCTACGGAACGGTTTCTCGTTTCGGTCTCATTGCCTTCGGTAGTTCGCTAGACCAGATTGGACCTTTTGCTCCTACTGTTAAGGAAAACGCCCTCTTGCTCAATGCTATTGCCAGCGAAGATGATAAAGATTCCACTTCTGCTCCTGTCCGCATTGCCGACTTTACTTCAAAAATCGGTCAAGACATCAAGGGCATGAAAATCGCTTTGCCTAAGGAATACCTTGGTGAAGGGATTGACCCAGAGGTTAAGGAAACCATTCTAAATGCAGCCAAACACTTTGAAAAATTGGGCGCTATCGTCGAAGAAGTCAGCCTTCCTCACTCTAAGTACGGTGTTGCCGTTTACTACATCATCGCTTCATCTGAAGCTTCCTCAAACTTGCAACGCTTTGACGGTATCCGTTACGGCTATCATGCAGAGGATGCGACTAATCTTGATGAAATCTATGTAAACAGTCGTAGCCAAGGTTTCGGTGAAGAGGTGAAACGTCGTATCATGCTAGGTACTTTCAGCCTTTCATCAGGTTACTATGATGCTTACTACAAGAAAGCTGGACAAGTCCGTACCCTCATCATCCAAGATTTCGAAAAAGTCTTTGCAGATTATGACTTAATTTTAGGACCAACTGCTCCAAGCGTTGCCTATGACTTGGATTCCCTCAACCACGACCCAGTTGCCATGTACTTGGCCGACCTCTTGACTATTCCTGTCAACTTAGCTGGTCTACCAGGAATTTCGATTCCTGCTGGTTTTGCTCAAGGTCTACCTGTCGGTCTGCAATTGATTGGTCCTAAGTACTCTGAGGAAACCATTTACCAAGCTGCTGCTGCTTTTGAAGCAACAACAGACTACCACAAACAACAACCCGTGATTTTTGGAGGTGACAACTAATGAACTTTGAAACAGTCATCGGACTTGAAGTCCACGTAGAGCTCAACACCAATTCAAAAATCTTCTCACCTACTTCTGCCCACTTTGGAAATGACCAAAATGCCAACACTAACGTGATTGACTGGTCCTTCCCAGGAGTTCTGCCAGTTCTCAATAAAGGTGTTGTCGATGCCGGTATCAAGGCTGCTCTTGCCCTCAACATGGACATCCACAAAAAAATGCACTTCGACCGCAAGAACTACTTCTACCCTGATAATCCCAAAGCCTACCAAATTTCTCAGTTTGATGAGCCAATCGGCTATAAGGGCTGGATTGAAGTCGAGCTAGAAGACGGTACGACTAAGAGAATCGGTATCGAACGCGCCCACCTAGAGGAAGACGCTGGTAAAAACACCCACGGTACAGATGGCTACTCTTATGTTGACCTCAACCGCCAAGGTGTTCCATTGATTGAGATCGTATCTGAGGCTGACATGCGTTCGCCAGAAGAAGCCTACGCTTATCTGACAGCCCTCAAGGAAGTTATCCAGTACGCTGGTATTTCTGACGTTAAGATGGAAGAAGGTTCTATGCGTGTGGATGCTAACATCTCCCTTCGTCCTTATGGTCAAGAGAAATTCGGTACCAAGACTGAGTTGAAGAACTTGAATTCCTTCTCAAATGTTCGCAAGGGTCTTGAATACGAAGTCCAACGTCAGGCTGAAATCCTACGCTCAGGTGGTCAAATCCGCCAAGAAACACGCCGTTACGATGAAGCCAACAAGACAACTATCCTCATGCGTGTTAAGGAAGGCGCTGCTGACTACCGCTACTTCCCAGAACCTGACCTACCTATCTTTGAAATTTCAGATGAGTGGATCGAAGAAATGCGTACAGAGTTGCCAGAGTTTCCAAAAGAACGCCGTGCGCGTTATGTATCTGACCTTGGCTTGTCAGACTATGATGCTAGTCAGTTAACTGCGAACAAAGTCACTTCTGATTTCTTTGAAAAAGCTGTTGCTCTCGGTGGCGATGCTAAACAAGTCTCTAACTGGCTCCAAGGTGAGGTTGCTCAGTTCTTGAACGCTGAAGGCAAGACACTGGAACAAATCGAATTGACACCAGAAAACTTGGTTGAAATGATTGCCATCATCGAAGACGGCACTATCTCTTCTAAGATTGCTAAGAAAGTCTTTGTCCACCTGGCGAAAAATGGCGGTGGAGCGCGTGAATACGTGGAAAAAGCAGGCATGGTCCAAATCTCAGATCCAGCTGTCTTGATTCCAATTATCCACCAAGTCTTTGCGGATAACGAAGCCGCAGTTACCGACTTCAAGTCAGGTAAACGTAACGCAGACAAGGCCTTCACAGGCTTCCTGATGAAAGCAACCAAAGGCCAAGCCAACCCACAAGTTGCCCTTCAACTTCTTGCTCAAGAATTAGCGAAGTTGAAAGAAGATTAATATGTAAAAGAAACCAGCCCTGAGGTTGGTTTTTTTCGCTCCTACCAAATCCCAATAACTATTTTGGCTTTATTTCCAGAAGATTTTATGGTAAAATGAGGAGTAATAATATTTATTAAAGAGGTAAAAACATGATTGAAGCAAGCAAATTGAAAGCTGGTATGACATTTGAAACTGCAGACGGAAAATTGATCCGCGTTTTGGAAGCTAGCCACCACAAACCAGGTAAAGGAAACACGATCATGCGTATGAAATTGCGTGATGTCCGTACTGGTTCTACTTTTGACACAAGCTACCGTCCAGAAGAAAAATTCGAACAAGCTATTATCGAGACTATTCCAGCTCAATACTTGTACAAAATGGATGAAACTGCCTACTTCATGAACACTGAAACTTACGACCAATACGAAATCCCAGTCGTAAATGTTGAAAATGAATTGCTTTACATCCTTGAAAACTCTGATGTGAAAATCCAATTCTACGGAACTGAAGTAATCGGTGTAACTGTACCAACTACTGTTGAATTGACAGTTGCTGAAACACAACCATCTATCAAAGGTGCTACTGTTACAGGTTCTGGTAAACCAGCAACTATGGAAACTGGACTTGTTGTCAACGTTCCAGACTTCATCGAAGCTGGACAAAAATTGATCATCAACACTGCAGAAGGAACTTACGTTTCTCGTGCCTAATCTCTAGAAAGAGGTCATTCTATGGGAACTGAAGAACAATTTGGCGAAATCGTTATCGCTCCACGTGTACTTGAAAAAATCATTGCCATCGCAACTGCTAAAGTTGATGGTGTTCACTCATTTTCAAATAAATCCGTATCTGATACCCTATCAAAACTCTCTCTTGGTCGTGGCGTCTACTTAAAAGAAAGCAACGAAGAACTAACTGCTGACATCTACCTCTACCTTGAGTACGGTGTGAAAGTACCAAAAGTTGCTCTTGCTATTCAAAAAGCGGTCAAAGATGCTGTCCATGATATGGCTGATGTGGAACTTTCTGCTGTCAATATCCATGTTACAGGAATTGTTCCAGACAAAACACCTAAACCAGAGTTGAAAGATCTATTTAACGAGGACTTCCTCAATGACTAGTCCATTATTAGAATCTAGACGCGAACTTCGTAAATGCGCTTTTCAAGCTCTTATGAGTCTTGAATTCGGTACAGATATGGAAACGGCTTGTCACTTTGCCTACACACATGACCGTGAAGATGCAGATGTGCAAATCCCTGCCTTTCTTCTGAATTTGGTTTCTGGTGTTCAAGCTCAAAAAGACGAGTTGGATAACCAAATCAACCAGCACCTCAAGTCAGGCTGGACAGTTGAACGCTTGACCTTGGTCGAAAAAAACTTACTACGCTTAGGAATCTTTGAAATCACATCATTTGATACACCTCAGCTGGTAGCAGTCAATGAAGCCATTGAACTCGCTAAGAATTTTTCAGATCAAAAATCAGCCCGCTTTATCAACGGACTGCTTAGTCAATTTGTAACTGAAGAAAATGAATAATCGAAAAGGTGTTTGGTCTTCCAAGCACCTTTTGACTTTCTCTTGATATAGAGTAAGAAGCACATAAAAACTAGAACTGACTTCCAGTTCTAGTTTTTGCGTATTCTAAAGAATTATACTCAATGAAAATCAAAGAGCAAACTAGGAAGCTATCCATAACCTCAAAACACGGTTTTGAGGTTATGGATAGAACTGACGAAGTCAGTAACATATATACGACTAGGCGAAGCTGACGTGGTTTGAAGAGATTTTCGAAGAGTATTAGTATTTTCTAAACCGTTGATAGCGCACTTCCAACAACTCTTCTAGAGGTTTTTGTGAAAGCATGGCTAGCTCGTCTTGTAGTTCTTTTTTGACACTTTTAATCAGTTCTTTGCTAGAAAGTTCTGCTTCAGAAATCACCTTATCCACCACGTCCATTTCTAACAGTTCATGTGAGGTGATTTTCATCAGTTCTGCTGCTTCCATGGCACGAGTGCCGTCCTTCCATAGAATGGAAGCAAAGCCTTCTGGACTGAGAATGGCATAGATGGAATTTTCCAGCATCCAGACACGGTCCGCGACTGCTAGAGCCAAAGCCCCACCTGAACCACCTTCACCGATAATGATGGCGATAATAGGAACTTTCAGGTCACTCATTTCCATGAGATTGCGAGCAATAGCTTCACCTTGACCACGTTCTTCCGCTCCGACACCAGGATAGGCACCTGCTGTATTGATAAAGGTCACAACTGGACGGCCAAATTTTTCAGCCTGTTTCATCAAACGTAGGGCCTTGCGGTAACCTTCTGGATGTGGTTGTCCAAAATTCCGTTTGAGGTTGTCTTGTAAGCTCTTGCCTTTTTGGATACCAACTACTGTTACAGCTTGATCTCCAAGCCAGCCAATACCACCAACAACTGCACCATCGTCACGAAAAGAACGGTCACCGTGTAATTGGATAAATTCATCAAAAATGCCTGTCGCAAAGTCCAAGGTTGTCAAGCGACTCTGCTCACGCGCTTCTCTGACTATTTTTGCAATATTCATCTAGGACTCCCTCCGTGCAATCTGACTAGACTAGCAATCGTATCTGGCAAGTCTCTTCTTTTAACAATAGCATCCACAAATCCATGCTCCAATAGGAATTCTGCCTTTTGGAAATCCTCAGGCAAGCTTTCACGAACCGTATTTTCAATCACACGACGCCCAGCAAAACCGACCAAGCTCTGTGGTTCTGCTAGAATAATATCCCCTTCCATAGCGAAAGAAGCTGTTACACCACCTGTCGTTGGATCTGTCAGAATGGTCAGGTAAAAGAGACCAGAATTTGAATGGCGCTTAACTGCTGCAGAGATCTTAGCCATTTGCATGAGACTCATGATTCCTTCCTGCATACGGGCTCCACCAGAGGCTGTAAAGAGGACAACTGGCAACTTTTCAACCGTCGCATACTCAAACAAGCGAGTGATTTTCTCCCCTACAACCGTACCCATAGAAGCCATGATAAAGTTGGAATCCATAATCCCAAGAGTCACAGTCTGACCTTTAATAAGAGCAGTTCCTGTCACAACAGCTTCATCCAGACCAGTTTTTTCACGCATAGCTGCTAGTTTCTTTTGATAATCAGGGAAATGCAAGGGATCCTTGCTTTCAATCCCTGTAAACAATTCCTTGAAGGTTCCCATATCAATCGTCAAAGCCAAGCGTTCTTGGGCAGAAATACGAAAGGTATAGCTACAATGTGGACAGATACGCTCACTTCCCAGATCCTTCTGATAGATGGTATGCTTGCAGCCTGGACACTGGGAGAATAATTCATCTGGAACCTCTGGCTTGGCTTGAGGCTTTTCCCTAACCGAACGATTGGGATTGATTCGAATATACTTATCTTTTTTACTAAATAGAGCCATTGATTCCCCTTTTCGGTTTAAACTCTTGAAGTCATTTTATTCTTTTTCTTGATATTTGGGTAAGAAAGTTTCCATCAAGAAGGAAGTATCGTAATCTCCAGCAATGACATTGCGATCTGAAATGAGGTCAAGCTGGAAATCTGCATTGGTCTGCACCCCCTCTATCTCTAGTTCGTAGAGGGCACGTTGCATTTTCATCAAGGCATCAAAACGATTTTCACCGTGAACGATGATTTTGGCAATCATACTATCATAATAGGGGGGAATGGTATAGCCTGGATAAACTGCTGAATCCACGCGCAAGCCAACACCTCCGCTTGGAAGATAGAGATTGGTAATCTTACCTGGACTTGGAGCAAAGTTGAAGGCTGGATTTTCAGCATTGATACGACATTCAATAGCATGACCTCGTAGAACAATATCTTCTTGCTTAACAGACAGAGGTTGACCTGCTGCAATGCGAATCTGTTCCTTAACGATATCAACACCTGAAACAAACTCTGTTACTGGATGCTCTACCTGAACACGAGTATTCATTTCCATGAAATAGAATTTGCCACTTGCTTCATCAAGAAGAAACTCAATAGTCCCTGCATTCTCATAGCCAACAGACTCTGCCGCTCGAACCGCAGCAGCACCGATTTCATTGCGCAACGTTTTTCCGATTGCAATTGAAGGACTTTCTTCCAAAACCTTTTGGTTATTCCGTTGAAGAGAACAATCCCGTTCACCTAAATGAATCACATTTCCATTCTCATCTCCTAGGATTTGAACCTCGATGTGACGAGCTGGATAGATAACTCGTTCTATGTACATGGCACCATTGCCATAATTGGCCTTGGCCTCACTAGAGGCAGTTTCAAAGGCTGAAACGAGGTCCTCTGGTTTTTCAACCTTACGAATCCCTTTACCACCTCCACCTGCTGAAGCCTTGAGCATAACAGGGTAGCCAATTTTTTCAGCAACAATCAAAGCTTCCTCAGAGTTATGCACTTCTCCATCTGAACCTGGAATGACAGGCACACCTGCTTTGATCATCTGAGCACGTGCATTGATTTTGTCTCCCATCATATCCATGACATGACCAGATGGGCCGATAAACTTAATCCCCACCTCTTCACACATGGTTGCAAATTTGGAATTTTCACTGAGAAATCCGAAACCTGGGTGAATGGCTTCTGCCTCAGTCAAGACTGCAGCTGATAGAACCGCATTGATATTGAGATAAGAGTCTGTTGCCTTGCCAGGACCAATACAAACTGCTTCATCTGCCAAAAGCGTATGAAGGGCTTCCTTATCAGCAGTTGAATAAACCGCCACCGTCGCAATCCCCAGTTCACGCGCCGCACGGATAATACGAACAGCAATTTCACCACGATTGGCAATTAAGATTTTTCGAAACATGGAGAACCTCCTTAGTTCCCTATTGCAAAGGTAAGAGTACCACTAGCTGCAAGCTTGCCATCCACTTCAGCCTTTGCTTCAACCACAGCAATTGTGCCACGACGTTTTACAAACGTTGCTGTCATAACCAATTGGTCACCTGGTACAACTTGCTTCTTGAATTTAACCTTGTCCATACCAGCGTAAAAGACCAGTTTCCCCTTATTTTCAGGTTTTGACAACTCTAACACACCAGCTGTTTGCGCCAAGGCTTCCATGATAAGAACACCTGGCATGACAGGGTATTGAGGAAAATGGCCGTTAAAGAAAGGCTCGTTAATGGTCACATTTTTGATAGCAACAATAGTGTCCTCGCTCACTTCCAACACACGATCTACTAGGAGCATAGGATAACGGTGGGGAAGAGCTTCTTTGATTCCTTGAATATCGATCATTTGATACGTACCAATCCTTTACCAAACTCAACCATTTCTTCGTTAGAAACGAGAATTTCCGTTACCACACCATCCTTAGGAGCTGGGATTTCATTCATGACTTTCATGGCTTCTATGATCACCAGAGTTTGACCTTTTTTGACACTATCACCAACTGAAACGAAGGCAGGTTTATCTGGTCCAGCAGCCAAGTAAGCCACCCCAACAAGTGGGCTCTCTACAACATCTCCCTCAGCAGCCACATTTGCTTCAGCTGGAGCAGGAACTTCTTCCACTACAGTTTCTGCTGGAGCAACTTGAGGTGAAACTTCAGACACCAATCTAGCTTCATTCTTGCTAAACTGCAATTCATCCGTCCCATTCTTATAAGAAAACTCTCTCAAACTTGACTGGTCAAATTGAGCCATCAAGTCCTTAATATCGTTTAAATTCATACTTATTTATTCTCCCAACGTTTGAAAGCAAGAACTGCATTGTGGCCACCAAAACCAAAGGTATTTGAAATAGCGTATGGAATTTCTTGCTCCAAGCCTTGTCCATAAACGACATTGGCTTCGATATAATCTGATACTTCACTTGTTCCAGCTGTCATTGGTACAAAGTTATGACGCATAGCTTCGATTGTGACGATAGCTTCTACCGCACCTGCAGCGCCCAGCAAATGTCCTGTGAAAGACTTAGTTGATGATACAGGGACTTCCTTACCAAGAACAGCTACGATCGCACCACTTTCTCCTTTTTCATTAGCCGGAGTTGATGTTCCGTGAGCATTGACATAGGCTACTTGCTCTGGAGAAATTTCCGCTTCTTCCAAGGCTAATTTGATGGCCTTGATAGCACCCTGACCTTCTGGATGAGGAGAAGTCATGTGGTAGGCATCACAGGTATTTCCGTAACCAACCACTTCTGCAAGGATGGTTGCCCCACGTTTTTCGGCGTGTTCAAGGCTTTCAAGAACCAACATCCCTGAACCTTCTCCCATAACAAAACCATTACGGTCCTTATCAAATGGAATAGAAGCGCGAGCTGGATCCTCTGTAGTAGAGAGAGCTGTTAGGGCTTGGAAACCAGCAATAGCAAAAGGTGTGATAGAAGCTTCTGAACCACCTACCAACATAACATCTTGGAAACCAAACTTAATGGAGCGGAAGGCATCCCCAATCGCGTCATTTGATGAAGCGCAGGCAGTATTGATGGATTTACAAACACCATTTGCTCCAAAACGCATAGCAACATTTCCTGAAGCCATATTTGGCAAGGCTTTTGGAAGGGTCAATGGTTTCACACGTTTTGGTCCTTTGTCATAGAGGCGAAGCACTTGATCTTCAATTTCTTTGATTCCACCAATACCAGAAGCAACGATAACACCAAAACGATCCTTGTCAATAGCCTCTACATCAAGACCTGCATGATTGACAGCTTCTTGGGCCGCATACAAGGCGTACAAAGAATAGTTATCAAAACGATTGGTATCCTTCTTAACAAAGTATTTATCAAAAGGAAAATCTTGGATTTCTGCCGCATTGTGCACATCAAAGTCACTATGATCAAATTTCGTAATTTGACCAATTCCAATTTTCCCAGTTGTCAAACTATTCCAAAATTCTTCTGGTGTATTTCCGATTGGAGATGTTACTCCATAACCTGTTACTACTACGCGATTTAGTTTCATCTTTTTTCACCTCTAGCTTTTGCTACATACTTAGGCCACCATCAATGGCAACCACTTGACCAGTTAGATAATCTTGGCCTGCTAAAAATACTGTTAAATCTGCAACCTGCTCTGCCTGCCCAAATTCTTTCATAGGAATTTGCGCCAGCATGGCATCTTTTACCTTGTCTGATAGAACAGCTGTCATATCGGACTCAATCATTCCAGGTGCAATAGCATTAACCCTGATATTGCGATTGGCCACTTCACGCGCTACAGACTTGGTAAAACCAATCAAACCAGCCTTAGAAGCAGCATAGTTAGCTTGACCGATATTTCCCATCAAACCAACAACACTAGACATATTAATGATAGCACCTTTTCTGGCTTTCATCATCGGTTTCAAGACTGATTGTGTCATGTTAAAGGCGCCAGTCAGGTTAACCTTGAGCACTTTTTCAAAATCTTCTTCTGTCATCTTGAGCATCAGGGTATCTTGGGTAATTCCTGCATTGTTAACCAAAACATCTACTGAACCCAGGTCTGCAATAGCTTGCTCAATCATACACTTAGCGTCTGCAAAATCTGACACATCTCCTGAAATGGGAACTACCTTGACACTATAGTCTGCAAACTCGGCAAGCAAGTCCTCAGAGATTGCCCCACGACTGTTTAAGACGATATTGGCTCCTGCCTGAGCAAACTTGTGAGCAATGGCAAGACCAATTCCACGACTCGAACCTGTAATAAAGATATTTTTATTTTTTAGTTGCATTCTTTTCTCCTGTTTTCTATCGCATTTATGGGAGAAGGGATTACTAGTTTCCTAGAAGAGCTTCCAAGCTAGCCTGATCTTCAACATTAGCTAGTTTAGCCGTTTTATCAATTTTTTTGACAAAGCCTGATAAAGCTTTCCCCGGTCCAATCTCGATAAAGTTGGTTACGCCTGCTTCTTGCATAACTGCAATACTTTCATAGAAACGCACGGGTTCCTTGACTTGACGCGTCAAGAGTTGAGCAATATCTTCTTTTTGCATAACAGTTGCTTCTGTATTGCCGACTAGGGGACAAGTAAAATCTGAAAAACTTACCTGAGCTAGAGTTTCAGCTAGTTTCTGACTAGCAGGCTCAAGGAGAGCAGTATGAAAGGGTCCTGAAACCTTGAGAGGAATCAAGCGTTTGGCACCTGCTTCCTGCAAGAGTTCAACAGCTCGATCAACTGCTACCACTTCTCCACCAATCACGATTTGTGCAGGTGTATTATAGTTGGCTGGGGTAACCACTCCAAGTTCAGAAGCCTTTTTACAAGCTTCTTCAATGACCTCTACTGGCGTATTGAGAACTGCCACCATCTTGCCAGAGCCGGCAGGGGCTGCTTCTTCCATATAGGCTCCACGCTTAGCTACCAAAGCAACCGCTTCTTCAAAATCCAAGGCACCGCTGGCCACCAAGGCAGAGTATTCTCCAAGAGACAAACCAGCAACCATATCAGGCTGATAGCCCTTTTCTTGCAATAATCGGTAAATAGCAACTGAAGTTGCTAAAATAGCTGGTTGCGTATAGCGAGTCTGATTGAGTTTTTCTTCTTCCCTATCAATGAGATGACGCAAATCGTAAGCAAGTACCTGACTAGCTTGATCAATTGTTTCCTTAACAATAGGATAGTGATCATAGAGATCACGGCCCATACCTAGATACTGGGCACCTTGGCCAGCAAATAAAAAGGCTGTTTTAGTCATTTCTTACAACTCCTGCCCAACGAGAGGCTTCTTCTTGAATTTTCTTAGCTGCTCCGTAGTACAAATCTTTTAGGATTTCTTCTGCTGTTTCTTCCTTGGAAACAAGCCCTGCAATCTGACCTGCCATAACAGATCCGCCATCCACATCTCCGTGAACAACCGCTTTGGCTAGGGCACCTGCTCCCATTTGTTCAAAGATTTCCAAATCAGGATTTTCTTGTTTAAAGGCATCTTTCTCAGCTTTTTCAAAATCACGAGTCAACTGATTTTTAATCGCACGAACTGCATGCCCAAAGTGCTGGGCTGAAATCGTAGTATCAATATCTCTAGCTTTTAAAATTTTCGCCTTATAATTTGGATGGGCATTAGACTCTTTTGCAACGACAAAACGCGTTCCAACCTGAACAGCCTCTGCACCTAGCATAAAGCCAGCCGCAGCACCTTCACCATCAGCAATCCCTCCTGCAGCAATAACAGGAATAGATACAGCAGCAGCAACCTGACGCACCAAGGTCATGGTTGTTAATTTCCCGATATGTCCCCCAGCTTCCATTCCTTCTGCAATGACAGCATCCGCACCGATTTTTTCCATGCGTTTGGCTAGGGCAACACTTGGTACAACTGGAATAACTGTAATCCCTGCTTCATGGAAGCGTTCCATGTATTTACCGGGATTTCCTGCGCCTGTTGTCACTACCTTAACACCTTCCTCGATAACGAGGTCTACAATATCTTCCACAAAGGGAGACAAGAGCATGATATTGACACCAAAGGGTTTATCCGTCAATGACTTGATTTTATCAATATTTGCCTTGACAACTTCTTTAGGGGCATTTCCCCCACCAATAATCCCTAATCCTCCAGCCTTGGAAACAGCCCCCGCCAAATCACCATCAGCAACCCAGGCCATTCCTCCTTGGAAAATAGGATAATCAATATTCAATAATTCTGTAATACGCGTTTTCATAGTGCCTCCATCGCTTCTTGCTTAAGTAATAGTTCGATATCGTCATAATTTGACAATCAAACTATTGCCTAAACAAGAGGGAGCGGGTTTCCCTACTCCTTCTATTTGTATTCTTCTTATTTTGTTTGCTCTTCAACGTAAGCAACCAAATCACCAACTGTTTTCAAGTCATCTTCTGCTTCGATTTGGATATCAAAAGCATCTTCGATTTCTGAGATTACTTGGAACAAGTCCAATGAATCTGCATCCAAATCATCAAAAGTTGATTCAAGTGTTACTTCTGATGCGTCTTTTCCAAGTTCTTCAACGATAATTTCTTGTACTTTTTCAAATACTGCCATGATAGGACTCCTTTAAAATAAATAGTTTTTTATAACAATGTGTTCACCACATGATTACCTAAATTGTAAGAATGAGCGTACCCCAGGTCAAGCCTCCACCGAAGCCTGATAGCAGAACAGTCTGACTATCATCTAAACGGATGAGACCTTGTTCTACACACTCTGAAAGTAAAATCGGGATACTTGCTGCACTGGTATTGCCATATTCCATCATATTGGCTGGAAGTTTGTCTCGGTCGACACCGATTTTTCTAGCCATCTTATCCAAAATACGGTCATTAGCCTGATGAAGTAGCAGATAATCCAAGTCTGTCGCCTCTACAGGAGATTCTTCAATGGTCTGTTTGATAGACTTGGCTACATCCCGAATAGCAAAATCAAAGACTGCGCGTCCATCCATCTTCAAAAATGAATCTGCGCTTTCTTGATCTGAAAATGGAGAATGTAGGCCTGAATGTCCATAGGTCAGACACTCACTACGACTCCCATCACTATTAAGACTCTCAGCCAAGAAATGCTCTTGCTCACTAGCTTCTAGCAAAACACCACCAGCACCATCTCCAAACAAAACAGCTGTTGATCGGTCCGACCAATCGACTGCTTTAGAGAGGGTTTCACTACCAATCACTAAGCCTTTTTGAAAGCGACCAGAAGCGATAAACTTTTCAGCAGTTGATAAAGCAAATACAAATCCACTGCAAGCAGCTGTTAGGTCAAAAGCAAAAGCTTTTTTGGCACCAATATTAGCTTGGACACGAGCAGCTGTAGAGGGCATCATCGAATCTGGAGTGATGGTAGCTAGGATGATAAAATCCAGCTCTTCTCCTGTGATTCCAGCTTTTGTCATCAGTTTCTTCGCAACTTCTGTAGCCAAATCACTGGTAGATTCTGTTCTTGAAATATGCCTTTGTCGTATTCCCGTCCGACTTGAAATCCACTCATCATTGGTATCCATAATCTGGGCCAAATCATGATTTGTAACCACTTGCTCTGGTACATAATGAGCAACCTGGCTTATTTTTGCAAAAGCCATTATTTCAAATCCTCCAAAAATTGATAAAGTTTCGTCAAACCTTTGCTCATAACTTCAGTTTCTTCCTTGCTCATACCTTCGATAATATTTTCGACCATGGCCTTGTGGAAACGTTTATGTAGTCTATGAACCAAGCGACCCTTCTTTGTCAAATGCAGATGCACCACACGACGATCCTGCTCTGAGCGAATGCGTTCAATGTAACCCTTGCGTTCAAGATTATTCAAACTCGTCGTAACCGTCCCAAGAGTCACCATCAACTCTTTCGACACTTGACTTGGCGTCACATCTGGGAATTTTCCAATTACATCGATTGTATGGACTTCTTTGATGGAGATATCTTTGAAACGACTACCCCTCAAGCTAACTTCCTCGATGACGAGGACATTGTTAAATATAGATGTTAAATATTCATTAATTCGTTGGTAGTCCAATCTCTTTTCCCTCCTTTTCAAAAAACTTTCACAATCAAAACATTTGACAAAGGAATTATATCAAACTTCAAAGAATGGTGCAAGTATTTTCTTATTTTCCAGTAAATTTCGGTCTTCTTCTCTCCGAATGGGCTCGAACTCCTTCTTTAAAATCTTCTGTTTGGGCCAAGGATTCCTGTAACTTCAATTCTAAAGTAGCATAATCTTGCCAATCTTTAAATTGGCTCTCCCAAACCAACTTCTTGATGGCTGCATAGGAATTAGCTGACCCACGTCTTAATTTTTTAAGAAGTTGTTCTCTCGTCTTTTCAAGTTTATCAGCTTCAGAAACGCGGTAAACTAGCCCCCACTCCAGAGCTTTATCTGCGGTCAAAGCCTCTCCTGTCATGGCTAATTGAGCAGCACGCGTCACACCGATACTGCGACTCAAGAGATGAATTCCTCCTGCATCTGGAGCCAAGCCAACTCCAACAAAGGCTTGGATAAACTTAGCCTTATCCGTTGCAAGACAGAAATCTGCAGCAACAGCCATATTCGCTGCAGCACCTGCAACAGCCCCGTCAACTTCCATTAAAACAGGCTTGGCTATTTGCTTGATTTTGTAAGAAATAGCATTGACTAGTTCTGCGATTTTCGTCAATGATGGAATATCATCCTCATCTACTGCCCGCTTCATCTCTACCAAATCTCCCCCAACTGAAAAAACTTTGCCATTCGCATTGATTAAGATAAAATGCACAGACGAATTCTCTTCTGCCAGAGTCAAGGTTTCTAAAATTTCCTCACACATGGGAATGTGGAAGCCGTTAGCGACATGAGGACGGTTTAAAGTAATAATTGCCAAGTCCTCTTCAAGCTGATAAATAATATGTTCCATCAGGACTCCTTTTTATTTTATAAGCAAGTTAAATTATTTTATTATAGAAGTATATCTTTTTTATAACTTGAAAGCAAGAAAAAATCGGCTGAAAGTGTCTCAGCCGATTAAGAAGACTCGCTTTACCCTAGAAAGCATCTCATTTTCTTCATTGAAAAAAGGTTTTCTTTCTGCTATAATCGTATAAAATACTTACTTTAGGAGTTCTTATGAAAGTTGTTAAATTTGGAGGTAGCTCTCTTGCCTCTGCTAGTCAATTAGAAAAAGTTTTAAACATCGTCAAAAGCGATTCAGAGCGTCGTTTTGTAGTCGTTTCTGCGCCTGGTAAACGCAATGCTGAAGATACTAAGGTTACGGATGCCTTGATTAAATACTATCGCGACTATGTTGCTGGTAACGATATTAGCAAGAGCCAAAACTGGATTATCGACCGCTATGCTGCTATGGTTAGTGAACTAGGACTAAAACCAGCTGTTTTAGAAAAAATCTCTAAAAGCATTCGCGCCTTGGCCACTCTTCCTATTGAAGAGAATGAATTTCTCTACGATACCTTCCTAGCAGCCGGTGAGAATAACAATGCTAAATTGATCGCAGCCTACTTTAATCAAAATGGGATTGATGCACGCTATGTTCACCCTAGAGAAGCTGGTATTGTGGTCACAAGTGAACCTGGTCACGCTCGCATCATTCCATCAAGTTATGACAAGATTGAAGAATTGACAAATGCAAATGAAGTCCTTGTCATTCCTGGTTTCTTTGGAGTTACCAAGGAAAATCAAATCTGTACCTTCTCACGTGGAGGATCAGACATTACAGGTTCTATCATTGCTGCCGGTGTTAAGGCCGACCTCTATGAAAACTTTACAGACGTTGATGGTATCTTTGCAGCCCACCCTGGTATTATCCACCAGCCACACTCAATCCCTGAGTTGACCTACCGTGAAATGCGTGAGTTGGCCTATGCAGGATTCTCAGTCCTTCATGACGAAGCCCTTCTTCCTGCCTACCGTGGAAAAATCCCTCTCGTTATCAAGAATACCAACAATCCTGACCACCCAGGTACTCGTATCGTTCTAAAACACAGTAGTGATGAATTCCCAGTTGTGGGAATTGCTGGTGACTCAGGCTTTGTCAGCATCAACATGTCCAAATACCTCATGAACCGCGAGATTGGATTTGGTCGCAAGGTTCTGCAAATCCTTGAAGATCTCAACATCGGTTGGGAACATATGCCAACAGGTATCGACGATCTTTCAATCATCCTCCGTTCTCGCGAACTAACTCCTATCAAGGAAGAAGAAATCCTTCGTCAGTTGGTTCAAAAGGCTGAAGTAGACCATGCAGAAATCGAGCACGACCTTTCAATCATTATGATTGTTGGTGAAAAGATGAAGAGTCATATCGGAGTAACTGCTACTGCGACACGTGCTCTATCTGAAAATAAGATCAACATCCAGATGATGTCTCAAGGTTCTAGTGAAGTGTCTATTATGTTTGTTGTCCATAAGGACCAAGAGAAAGCAGCGATTAAAGCCCTCTACAATGCCTTTTTCGGTGAAAGTAAGGAAGACTAAGCATGGCTCAATCACTTAACAAAACAGTGCTCCTCAATACAACAGGCACCTCCTACCTCTCTATAGCTGGGAAAGTTGGGAAATTTCTTGTCGGTGATCAGGCTCTTGAATTTTACCCAGATGTCAATGTCGAACAATTTATCCAGATTCCTTGGAGCCATATCAACCAGATTGGAGCTAATGTCTCTGGTCGCAAAATCAGTCGCCACTTCGAAGTCTTTACAGACAGAGGAAAATTCCTCTTTGCTTCAAAAGACTCAGGTGCTATTCTCAAAATTGCACGCGAAAAACTGGGTAATGACAAGGTCGTCAAACTTCCTACCCTGATTCAGACAATTGGTCAAAAATTTAAAAATCTATTTGCAAAAAAGTAGAAACTTTAGTATAATCATAGCAACGGATAAGTAGGTTATCTTCTTCTTTCAGAAAGTCTGCGGGTGCTGCGAGCAGATAGGAGGGATAGGTGAAATTCTACCGTTAATAACAATTACATACACAATCAAGTGCACACCTGTGAAGTTGGATGGAACCGTGGCCCTGCCACTCCAACGCTTTGTCAGGTGTGCTTTTTTCATAAAGGAGTTCTTATGTTAGATATCAAACGCATTCGTACAGACTTTGATGCTGTCGCAGAAAAATTGGCTACACGTGGTGTAGATGCTGCTATCTTGAATGAGATGAAAGAAATCGATGCTAAACGTCGTGATATTTTGGTCAAGGTTGAAACTCTCAAAGCAGAACGTAACACAGTTTCTGCTGAGATTGCCCAAGCTAAGCGCAACAAAGAAAATGCAGATGACAAGATTGCTGCCATGCAAAATCTATCTGCTGAGGTCAAAGCTTTGGATGCTGAATTGGCAGAAATCGATGCTAAATTGACAGAATTTACCACTACTCTTCCAAACATCCCAGCTGACAGCGTTCCTGTTGGGGTTGACGAAGACGACAATGTGGAAGTTCGCCGTTGGGGTACTCCACGCGAGTTTGACTTCGAACCAAAAGCTCACTGGGATCTTGGTGAAGACCTTGGTATCCTTGACTGGGAACGCGGTGGTAAGGTAACAGGCGCTCGTTTCCTCTTCTATAAAGGTCTCGGTGCTCGTTTAGAACGTGCTCTCTACAACTTTATGTTGGATGAGCATGGTAAGGAAGGCTATACAGAAGTCATCACGCCTTACATGGTTAACCATGACTCTATGTTTGGTACTGGTCAATATCCAAAATTCAAGGAAGATACTTTTGAACTCAGCGACAGCAATTATGTCCTTATCCCTACAGCTGAAGTTCCTCTGACAAACTACTACCGTGATGAAATCCTTGACGGTAAAGACCTGCCAATCTACTTCACTGCTATGAGTCCATCATTCCGTTCCGAGGCTGGTTCTGCTGGTCGTGATACTCGTGGCTTGATTCGTTTGCACCAATTCCACAAGGTTGAAATGGTTAAATTTGCCAAACCAGAAGAATCTTACGAAGAATTGGAAAAAATGACAGCCAACGCTGAAAACATTCTTCAAAAACTCAACCTTCCATACCGTGTCGTTGCTCTCTCTACTGGAGATATGGGCTTCTCAGCTGCTAAGACTTACGACTTGGAAGTATGGATTCCAGCGCAAAACAATTACCGTGAAATCTCAAGCTGTTCAAATACAGAAGATTTCCAAGCCCGTCGTGCCCAAATCCGTTACCGTGATGAAGCTGATGGCAAGGTGAAATTGCTCCATACCTTGAACGGTTCTGGACTTGCAGTTGGACGTACAGTAGCTGCTATTCTTGAAAACTATCAAAATGCAGATGGTTCTGTGACCATCCCAGAAGCTCTTCGTCCTTACATGGGTGGAGCTGAAGTTATCAAACCATAAAAAATAAGGTTTAGCTATTTCTAGCTAGACCTTTTTTCGTAACCAAATCAGATAAGCGCCTAATACAAAGACTAAAATAATTAAGCAAATAGCGGTTTCAGCCAGTACCAAATAATCCAAAAATGGAAGTTTCAAGATTCCCTGAGCCATCTTAAGCGAAGTAGCTGTGATAATGGTTGGGAAGGTGAGGGCTGAGAAAGATGGTTGAAAACCTTGTTTTAAAATATTGGGCAGGCGAGTCAAAACAAAGAAAAAGAAGGATTGAGAAGCCAAAATCATGGCAATCAAGAGCCAAGTCGGTAGGCTGGCTCCTCCAACTCGAACTAGGGAAGCCAAAAGTAGAGAGAAAGGAGCACAGTAGATCCCTTCCTGTCCAAGCAAGGCTAGTGGGAGTGGAGTTTTCTTTAAATCGCTATAAATAAGAGGATAGAGATAGAAGGTCAGGAGAAAACCAAAACTCAAAGTTGCATAGGCAATTTCGATGATGCCTACCAGAGGATAGGTCAAGGCAGCTACTGCTATCCCTACATAGAGAACAGTCCAGCTTGGAGTCGCACTGACTCTCTTACCTGGACAGGCAAACTTGATGGTGAAACCAGCAATAAGAGCCAGATCCAAGAGAAATGAAAACCACCAGAGCCCTTGCGCAACCAAAGGAAGATGAGGGAATACGCGAAAGACATAAGTTGATAAAATCATCCCAGCCATGGGAAAGGTAGCCATTCCTGACAAAAGAGGAGGCTTGGTCAATTCTTGCTTGGTTTCATTCCAATTAAAGAGATGTAGAATTAGAAAATAAATCCACAAAATCAAACCTGTCAGACTAAAAAGATGGGACAGAACCGGCAACGTATCTAAAATAAGATTTCCAGCTCCTGCCAAACCTAGCAAACAACCAGAAAATACCAAGGGGAGTTTTTTCATCCTAACCTCCAATAATCATGTTAGTTTCAGTATAGCATAAAAGCGCTTAAATGAGGGGATAAAAAATGAAGTCCGATTATTTTAGACTTCATTTTTACTCAGATATGAATTAAGCATAAGGTTGCAATTCTGGGTTAATTGGGGTATTAGCTAGATTGTTGGCATAGTTACAGAGGCTTGCTAGGCTGACACCAAGAACCACATCCAAGGCATTTTGTTGGGTGTAGCCAGCTTCTAGAAACTCAGCCAAGGCTTCATCTCCTACACGACCCTTGGTATTGATAACTGCCAAGGTGAACTTAGCTAGGGTGTCCAATTTAGGATCTGTTTCAATTGGAGTGCGATTGCGAAGGGCTTGAAGAAGGTCATCGTTCATCTGGATTTGTTTGATTGAAAAGGCTGTGTGACCTGCGACACAGAAGGCACAACCATTGGTCACGGCAGCTGTGATTTGCACTACTTCACGCTCAACGGGTGTCAGGCTGTTGCGACGATTGATGGCTCCGACAGTACGGTAAGCCTCCAAAGCAGTCGGTGCATTAGCCAAGAGACCGATTAGGTTGGGAATATAGCCATTGTTATCTTTTTCTACTGTTTCAAGAACTTCTTTCACTTCTGCTGGCGCTGATTCTACTGTATGAATTGTAAATGTTGTCATCATAAAACCTCTTTTCATGTTGTTGAAATCTAGTCTATCACAGATTCTATACCGTGTATAATATATATTTTAAATTGCACCGATAGAAATTTTTTATGAAAGAAAAAAATCACACGCGATGTGTGATTCCATTATTTATTAAAATACTTTTTAGTTTCAGCAATAACGACTGGTGATAAAACTAAGAGAGCAATCAAGTTTGGTAGTGCCATCAAGGCATTGACAATATCTGCGATAATCCAAACCATATCCAACTCGATAAATCCTCCCAACAAGACCATGAGCACAAAAACCACACGGTAGAGCCAGATAAAGCGAACACCGAAGAGAAACTCGAAACAGCGTTCTCCATAATAGTTCCAACCTAGAATCGTCGTAAAGGCAAAGAGCACAAGGAAGATGGTCAAAAGGGCAGGTCCAAAGTGTGAAAAGACTGTTGAGAAGGCTGACTGAGTCAAGGCAACCCCATTTAAGTCGCCACTCCAAACACCAGTCACCAAGATGGTCAAACCAGTCAGAGTACAGATAATGAGGGTGTCAATAAAGGTTCCTGTCATGGAAATCAAACCTTGCTCTACTGGTTCATTTGTCTTAGCCGCAGCAGCTGCAATGGGAGCCGAACCCAGACCAGATTCGTTTGAGAACACACCACGCGCCACACCATTTTGAATAGCCATCCGAATGCTAGCGCCAGCAAATCCACCTACCGCAGCAACAGGACTAAAAGCGGATGTCAAGATTAAAGCGATTGTAGCAGGGATTTTCTCGATATTAAAGAAAATGACTGTAAGAGTTCCCAAAATATAAATAATAGCCATAAAAGGAACAACAGTAGTTGAAACCTTTGAAATGGACTTGAGTCCACCAAAGACAGCAATCGCTACAAATACAGACAACACAAGAGCCGTGATAGCTGGCGAAATAGTCGTTGTATTTTGGATAGATTCTGTAATTGAGTTGACTTGGGTGAAAGTCCCAATCCCCAACAAAGCTACTAGAACACCTGCTAGGGCAAAGAAGATGGCAAGTGGTCGCCACTTTTCTCCCATCCCTAGAAGGATATAGTGCATGGGACCTCCCGCCACTGCACCATGGTCGTCCTTAGTGCGGTATTTGATAGCCAAGAGTCCTTCCGCATACTTGGTAGCCATCCCAAAGAAAGCAGCCATCCACATCCAAAAGAGAGCTCCTGGGCCACCGACCTTGATAGCCGTCGCGACTCCGATAATATTTCCCGTACCAACTGTCGCTGCCAAGGCTGTACATAAGGCCGCAAAGCTGGATACATCGCCATGCCCCTTGTCCTTAGTAAAAATAAGCTGGAAGGCCTTAGAGAGACGCAAAACCTGCAAAAGTCCTAAACGGGCAGTTAGGTAAATCCCTGTTCCGACCAAGAGAATCAAGAGGGGTGGACCCCAAGCAAAAGCATCGATTGATTTAAGCAATTCTAACATTTCCTTCTCCTATCTTTTCAACCCCAAAAGAAAGAGCACATGCAAGATACATGTACTCTGGAATGCTT
Source organism: Streptococcus mitis (assembly GCA_009496085.1). Lineage (GTDB taxonomy): Bacteria > Bacillota > Bacilli > Lactobacillales > Streptococcaceae > Streptococcus > Streptococcus mitis_BY. Next base: position 25,752 of record WIJN01000016.1, read on the forward strand.
AGATAAATGCCAAAAAGCGGTCTATCCTAGCTCTGTCCTTTTACCTGAGAGTTTGAGCAGTTGCCTGCCTTGCCCCTTCGGTGCCTTTACGGTCTCTCCAGAGTTCCGTCCATTTACAGTCATGGAAAATCAAACGATTTACCACTTCTATTAAACTTCATTCGGTGTTGGTATTTAATTGATTCTTATTTTACAAAAAATGTTGGCTTTTGTCAATGTGTTTATTAGTAAAAATTAGTTCAACAGTTTTTACTTTATGAATTCCGAAATACTTCTTATCCTTTAAAAGTCACAATAGTTGCACCACTGCCTCCAGCATTTTGTGGGGCATAGCCGAAACTCTTGACATGTTTATTTCTTTGCAAGTATTTGGTAACTCCTTCACGGATGACTCCTGTTCCGATACCATGGATGATATCAACTTGAGCCATATTGTTAAGCAAAGCTTGGTCTATAAAGGCATCTAGCTCATTCATGGCTTCTTCGTAACGTTTGCCTCGAAGATCCAGTCTGGCTTGAGGTCCTCGCCCAGAAGTTCGTTTCACCACATTGACTTGTTTCTTCTTGACTTGCTTTTCTTGCTGGGTTTGAACAAGGTCAAACTCTTTTTCTTCCAGGGTCATCTTGATCAAGCCAACTTGGGCTTCCCAGCGGCCGTCTTTGAGTTGACTAGTCAAGGTACCACGCTGGCCATAACTGAGAACCACAATATCATCTCCCACCTTTGGAGCTCGTTTTTTCTTAGCTTTTTGAAGGACCTTATTTTTAGACAAGTCCACTTTTTCAGGAGCCAATTTTTTCAGCTTGGCCTTGGCTTCAATGATTTCATGGGGTTTGAGTTGAGATTTACTGTGGAGATTTTTGAGAATCTGGTCACTTTCACTGAGGGCCATGTCCACAATCTCACTAGCTTGTTCACGCGCCTTATTAAGCTCGGTTTCCTTTGCACGATTGAGCTCATTGTAAAGTTTTTTGAGAGCACGGTTCATCTTGAGATTTTCTTGCTCCACCTCACGGATATTATCCAAACGTTTACGGCTTTCCAGCGTCTGCTCTTCCAGTTGCTCAATAATCCGATTGACATCATTGTCCTGATCGACCTGCTGACTGGCATCCCCGACAATAACTTCAGATAGTCCTAAACGTTTAGCAATTTCAAAAGCATTGCTTCGGCCAGGAACTCCCTGCATAAAACGATAGGTCGGGCGAAGAGTTGCAGTATCAAACTCCATGCTGGCATTTTGCACAAAGGCTGTCTCGATACCATAGGCCTTGAGTTCTGGATAGTGGGTAGTCGCCATAGTCTTGACTTGACGCAGGCGAAGGTCCTCAAGAATAGCCATGGCAAGGGCTGCTCCCTCTTGAGGATCTGTACCAGCCCCCAACTCATCCAAAAGTAAGAGCGAATGCTGGTTGACCTTGCCAAGAATATCCACAATATTGGTCATATGGCTAGAGAAGGTAGACAAGCTCTGTTCAATAGATTGCTCATCGCCAATATCAGCAAAAATTTCTTCAAAAATACCAACACGGCTTCCCTTATCTGCTAAAATCGGCAAACCAGACTGAGCCATAACCTGCGTCAAGCCGAGGGTTTTAAGCATGATGGTCTTCCCACCTGTATTGGGACCTGTAATGACAATGGCTGTTAAATCTTGACCAAAATGGACATCATTTGCGACGGCATTTTTGACCAAAGGATGGCAGACATGGAGTAGTTGAATCTCCTGATTTTCTGACAGCTGAGGAACAACTGCTTGCCTTTCTTGGATAAAGCGAACCTTGGCACGAATCAAGTCCAGATGGCCGATAATCCAGGCATCATTGGCAATCTCAGCCGCATGAGGGCGGACACGCTCAGAAATTTCTTGGAGAATGCGAAGCATTTCATAGCGCTCATCTGCTCGCAAACTGGCAATTTCTTCGCTCAGTTTGACCACCTCACGGGGTTCGATATAGACGGTATTTCCACTAGCAGAAATATCATGAACAACACCTGCGATCTTATTGCGGTAGGTGTTTTTGACTGGTAAAACCTGACGGCCATTTCTACTGGCAACGATCCCTTCCGTCAACATCTGTGCTTTTTGCTTGAGCAGGTCCTGTAAAACATCGCGTACCTGACTCTCGCTATCATGGATTTTTCTACGGATGCGCGCCAATTCTTCACTGGCAAAATTTTCAATGAAACCTGCATCATTAAAGGCTTGGAGATTTCCTTGTAATTGCGGAAAATCATGTAATTTCTCAAACCAAAGGGCTAATTCTTCCAAGCTGACATTTTCCAGATTAGCATAAAAACTTTGCAGTTCTCGGCTGGCAAGAAGTACGCGCTTCAAGAGGAGGAACTCCTCGATATTTAGGTCCGCCCCCATCTCTAATCGCTTACAGACTCCTGCAATTTCCTTAGTAGAGAGAATAGTGAAATGCGGTTGCTCAACGAAAAGAGCCTGCATTTCCTTCATCTCAGCAAAAGCCTGTTTGATTTTATCTGCTTTGGCAGTTGGAGCTAGCTGTCTCAATTGCTCCAAGCCCTGCTCGGTCAACAAATGGGGTTCAAACAAGGCCTTGACCTTATTGAACTCTAATGTTTCTAATATTTTCTTATTCATCGTTATTTCCTTGTCTTTGAATGTCTATACTCTTCGAAAATCAAATTCAAACCACGTCAGCGTCGCCTTACCGTACTCAAGTACAGCCTGCGGCTAGCTTCCTAGTTTGCTCTTTGATTTTCATTGAGTATTAGGTGTAGTAACTTTTTACATTCAGTCAAATCTGTAAACAAAGGGCTAGGAAAACTCCTGCCCTTTTTATCCGATTAAATTTGTCACCCAGATTTGTTTGAGCCAACTGGTTGTTACCGGTATGCTCTGGATGATGTGTTTTGCGACGATACTCTTTTCAAGAGGATTTTGTATAGCTACCATGGGGATGGTCGCCAAGATGGTCAAAGCCATCTGCAAGACAAATAAGGTCACCAACATGGACAAGATACCTGCTGAAACTCGGAACAACTTGCCCCCCAGTTTTTTACTAGGAAGTAAGTGTAAGAGGAGACCAAGCAAACGACCGATGCTATAAACAATCCCAAATACAAGTAAGTAGCCGATCCCTGCGTAAAAGACCTTATCCAACTGAAAGAGTTTATCCGATGGGAAAAAGAAAGTTCCCTGACCTTCCTGCGGATTTGCATAAGGGAGCAATAAATGGAATTGTTCTCCAAGCCCCTTGTAAAACTGGCCAGCCATAAAAGTCGATGCCAGAGCTGAAATCAGGTAATAAACCTGTAAGAGCAGGCCTCTCCGATAGCCGATATAAAATCCCCAAGCCAAGACCAATAGAAGAAGGAGTGAAATCATAAGGGATCCTCAATCTTGCTCTGTTCTTGCTTGCAATTCACAAGTTTGTGACGGAGTTCTTCTAATTCTTGTTCTTTATCGTCAAATTCAATCTCACGGCTGAGTTGAGTTGACAAACAGTTGACTGCCAACAAAAGAGCGATGGTTTCATCATCTGCACTAGGCATTTGTTCTTTAATTGCTTGGTATTTTTCTGTCGCAACCTTGGCGATTTCCTCCATAAAAAGGTTATCATGCTCGCTTGTCAAGGTTAATGATTTTTTCCCGAATGTAAATTTGAATCGATTTAGATTTGCCATAAAATTCACCTCACGATATTATACCAAAATTCGCTAATTTTGTCAGTTTTTACAAATTTTACTGCTTTTGTGGTACAATAGAAACTATGGCAAGCATAACACTCACACCAAGCGAAAAGGAGATTCAGGCTTTTCTTGAACACTATCAAAGCAGTCTGGCTCCCAGTAAGAATCCCTATATCCGCTACTTTTTGAAACTGCCTCAAGCAACGGTTTCTATCTATACTTCTGGAAAGGTCTTGCTTCAGGGTGAAGAGGCTGAGAAATACGCCAGTTTCTTTGGCTATCAAGTTCTAGAGAAAACCAGCGGACAAAATCTCCCTTTGATTGGGACAGATGAGGTGGGAAATGGTTCCTACTTTGGTGGGCTTGCAGTTGTGGCTTCCTTTGTCACAACTGACCAGCACGACTTCTTACGAAAACTCGGTGTGGGGGATTCCAAGACTCTGACCGACCAAAAAATCCGTCAGATTGCTCCTATCCTCAAGGAAAAAATCCAGCACCAGGCACTCCTTCTCTCACCAAGCAAGTACAACGAGGTCATCGGAGATCGCTACAATGCTGTTTCAGTTAAGGTTGCCCTCCATAATCAGGCTATCTATCTCCTCCTTCAAAAAGGTGTTCAGCCTGAGAAAATTGTGATTGATGCCTTCACCAGTGCTAAAAATTATGACAAGTACTTAGCACAAGAGGCCAATCGTTTCAGCAATCCTATCAGCTTAGAAGAAAAGGCTGAGGGCAAATACTTGGCTGTAGCAGTTTCTTCTATCATTGCGCGTGATCTCTTTCTGGAAAATCTTGAAAATCTGGGACGAGAACTGGGCTATCAACTTCCAAGTGGAGCTGGAACGGCTTCTGATAAGGTAGCTAGCCAGATTTTGCAAGCCTATGGTATGCAGGGACTTAACTTCTGCGCCAAACTACACTTTAAAAATACTGAAAAAGCGAAAAAACGCTTAGAAAGGTAAATTATGAATTCATTTAAAAATTTCCTAAAAGAGTGGGGATTGTTCCTCCTGATTCTGTCATTACTAGCTTTGAGCCGTATCTTTTTTTGGAGTAATGTCCGTGTAGAAGGACATTCCATGGATCCTACCCTAGCGGATGGCGAAATTCTCTTTGTCATTAAGCACCTCCCTATTGACCGTTTTGATATCGTGGTGGCCCATGAGGAAGATGGCAATAAGGACATCGTCAAACGTGTCATCGGAATGCCTGGCGATACTATCCGTTACGAAAACGATAAACTTTACATCAATGATAAAGAGACGGACGAACCTTACCTAGCTGACTACATCAAACGTTTCAAGGATGACAAACTCCAAAGTACCTACTCAGGCAAGGGCTTTGAAGGAAATAAAGGAACTTTCTTTAGAAGTATTGCTGAAAAAGCCCAAGCCTTCACAGTTGATGTCAACTACAACACCAACTTTAGCTTTACTGTTCCAGAAGGAGAATACCTTCTCCTCGGAGACGACCGCTTGGTTTCGAGCGACAGCCGCCACGTAGGTACCTTTAAAGCAAAAGATATCACAGGGGAAGCTAAATTCCGCTTCTGGCCAATCACCCGTATCGGAACATTTTAAGAAATCGAAGAGGCCGAGAATCAAGAATCTCAGCCTCTTCTTCTATCGTGAGAAGGGATTCTTTAGTCCCAGTCTAACTAATACTCAATGAAAATCAAAGAGCAAACTAGGAAGCTAGCCGCAGGTTGCTCAAAGCACTGCTTTGAGGTTGTAGATAGAACTGACAAAGTCAGTAACATATATACGGCAAGGCGAAGCTGACGTGGTTTGAAGAGATTTTCGAAGAGTATTAACTCTCACCTATTTATGCAAAGGAATCTTATGGAAGTTTATTTTTCAGGAACCATTGAACGGATTATTTTTGAAAATCCCAGCAATTTTTATCGTATCCTCCTCCTAGAAATCGACGATACGGACGCAGAGGATTTTGATGATTTTGAAATCATTGTCACAGGCACCATGGCTGATGTGATTGAGGGAGAAGACTATACCTTTTGGGGACAAATTGTCCAGCACTCCAAGTATGGGGAGCAACTGCAAATCAGTCGTTATGAACATGCAAAACCAACTAGCAAGGGTCTGGTTAAGTACTTTTCAAGTAGCCATTTCAAGGGAATTGGTCTCAAGACAGCTCAGAAAATAGTGGACACCTATGGCGACAATACCATTGACGAAATTCTGCAACACCCGGAAAAGCTAGAAGGCATCGCAGGACTCTCTGCCAAAAATCGCGAGGCTTTCGTCTCCACCCTCCGTCTCAACTACGGAACCGAGATGGTTTTAGCCAAACTTGCCAACTACGGCATTCCCAATAAACTAGCCTTTCAGATTCAAGACTTTTACAAAGAAGAAACACTTGATGTGGTTGAAAATTATCCCTACCAGTTAGTTGAGGATATCAAGGGTTTGGGCTTTACTATTGCTGACCAATTAGCGGAAGAACTAGGCATCGAAAGTCAGGCTCCTGAACGCTTCCGTGCCGGTCTAGTTCACAGTCTTTTTCAGGCCTGTATGGAAACAGGGGACACCTATGTTGAAGCACGGGATTTACTAGAACAAACCCTTACTCTCCTTGAATCTTCCCGCCCCGTGGAACTGGACCCCAGCCAAGTGGCCCAAGAACTCTCATACCTGATTGAAGAAGACAAGGTTCAGCAGGTTGATACAAAAATCTTTGATAATAGTCTCTTTTTCGCTGAGGAAGGCATCCGCAGTCACTTGGTTCGTATCCTTGAAAAAGGAAAACAGAAGAATCAGGATTTGGAAACCATTCAAAAACATATCTCTACTGTCGAAGAGGAGCTAGGAATTGAGTATGATAGCATCCAAAAACAGGCTATCTGCGACGCTATCCAGAACAAGGTCTTTATCCTAACAGGTGGACCTGGTACTGGTAAGACAACGGTTATCAATGGTATCATCGCTGTTTATGCTCTTTTAGAAGGACTTGACCTCAGGAAAAAAAGCAATCTGCCAATTCTTCTTGCCGCTCCAACTGGACGAGCTGCTCGACGTATGAATGAATTGACAGGCTTACCTAGCGCGACCATACACCGTCATTTGGGAATGACAGGCGACGATGATACCAGCCATCTGGAAGATTATCTGGATGCCGACTTTATCATCGTGGATGAATTTTCCATGGTGGATACTTGGCTAGCCAATCAACTTTTCTCCAACATCTCTTCTAACAGTAAAATCCTCATCGTGGGGGACAGCGACCAACTACCATCTGTAAGCCCTGGACAGGTTTTAGCGGATCTGCTTCATATTCCCTTGATTCCTCAGACTCGCTTGGAAAAAATTTACCGGCAAAGCGAAGAATCAACTATCGTTACCCTGGCTAGTCAGATTCGACAGGGTATCCTGCCAGCCGATTTCACCCAGAAAAAAGCAGACCGTTCCTACTTTGAAATCGCTAGTGGTCATATCCCTGCTACTATTGAAAAGATTTTAGGCGCAGCCCTCAGAAGTGGTATCCCTGCCCGTGATATCCAAGTTCTGGCCCCCATGTACCGAGGGGCTGCAGGGATTGATGCCATCAACCAGCTCATGCAAGACCTGCTCAATCCACCACAAAAAGATCAACTCAGTTTTGAAGCTCCCCAGTGCCATTATCGTAAGGGCGACAAGGTCATTCACTTGGTTAACGATGCTGAAATCAATGTCTTTAATGGAGATTTAGGAGCCATCACAGATCTGATCCCTGGTAAATACACCGAGTCGAAACAAGATGAGATTGTCATTGATTTTGATGGCAATGAGGTCTCTTACCCACGTAACGAATGGTATAAGATTCGTTTGGCCTATGCCATGAGTATCCATAAGTCTCAGGGAAGTGAGTTCCCTGTTGTTATCCTACCTATCACTAGTGCTAGTAGGCGTATGCTGGAGCGCAATCTCATCTACACAGCCATTACACGCGCCAAAAGCAAGCTTATCTTACTAGGCGAATTACAGGCCTTTGATTATGCAACCCAACACATCGGAACTGCCCGAAAAACCTATCTGATTGAACGCTTCAGTGATTTATTGGAGAATGTTGAAGAAAAGCAACCAGCTGTCTCTGAAACAGCCACATCAAGCGCCTCTGAACAATCCTACATCCTAACCGAAGAAAACTGGGACAGCATCCCGGCCATGATTGGGATTACAGACGCAGACCTCAAAGAGATTTTTGGAAAATAGCGCATCAGAAAACCCACCAATTCAGGTGGGATTTTTGTTTATTAATACTCAATGAAAATCAAAGAGCAAACTAGGAAGCTAGCCGCAAGCTGTACTTGAGTACGGTAAGGCGACGCTGACGTGGTTTGAATTTGATTTTCGAAGAGTATAAGATTATTTAACTGTTGCTGTGCTTGTAATCAATTCAACAGCTTTTTTGATTGTGATGTCGTGTTTCAACATATCAGCTGAAAGCAAGCTTTGTACTTGAGCAACTTCCATGTTGTAGTCTGCTGCCAATTGCTCAACTTCTTTTTGGATTTCTTCTTCTGAAGCATCAAATCCTTCAGCTTTGGCAACTGCTTCGATAACAAGGTTAGTCTTAGTACGTGACTCAGCTTCTGCTTGGTATTGATTGTGAAGGTCTTCTTGAGTAGTTCCAGTGATTTGGAAGTACATGTCAGGGTTGATACCTTGACGTTGCAAGTTTCCAAGGAATTCGTTTACTGAACGGTGAACTTCTTCGTGAATCATTTCTTCTGGAAGTTCTACGATTTCAGCGTTTTCTACAGCTTTATCAATTGCTGCACCTTCAACGGCATCTTTGTAAGCTTCTTCTTTAGCAGCAGCCAATTCCTTGCGGTATTTTTCTTTCAATTCAGCAAGTGTTTCAACTTCTTCGTCGATGTCTTTTGCAAGTTCATCGTCAAGAGCTGGAACTTCTTTAGCTTTTACTTCGTGGATAGTTGTCACGAATTTAGCTTCTTTACCTGCAAGGTCTTCTGCTTGGTAGTCTTCTGGGAATGTTACGATAACATCAACAGTTTCACCAGCTGAGTGACCTACCAATTGGTCTTCGAAACCAGGGATGAATTGACCTGAGCCAAGTCCAAGTGAGAAGTTTTCACCTTTTCCGCCATCAAATTCAACACCATCGATAGAACCAACGAAGTCGATGACAACAGTGTCGCCGTTTTCAGCAGCAGCTTCCTTGATAACCAATTCAGCCAAGTTGTTGCGTTCGCGTTCGATACGCTCTTCAACGTCAGCATCAGTTACTTCTCTCTCTACATCAACTGATACTTCAAGGTTTTTGTAGTCACCCAATTTTACTTCAGGTTTTGTAACAACTTCAGCAGTGATAACCCAGTCTTGACCTTTTTCCATTGAAGTTACATCAATTTTTGGTTGAGCAACCACTTCAAGACCAGCTTCTTTTACAGCTGCTTCATAAGCGTTTGGCAAAAGAGCGTTCATAACGTCTTGGTAAAGTGACTCTTCACCAAATTTTTTGTCGAAGATAGGGCGTGGAAGGTGACCTTTACGGAAACCTGGAACATTAAGAGATTTCTTCACTGAGTTGAAGACACGGTCCAATTCTGGTTTGATTTGGTCTTGAGAGATAGTGAAAGTCAAGACACCACGGTTTGTTTCTTTGTTTTCAAATGATACAGACATTCTGTCATTTCTCCTTAAAATTTTTTAAATACAGTCTATTATAACATAAATGAGCGACTTTTTTCAAGTAATGACTGCGCTTTTCAATCATGCTGGAGGTACTTGCTCGCTTCTTTGATACTAAGGTCAGCCATTCTTTCCTTGTTTTTCTCAATGAAACCTGCTACCCAGGTTGGATTGGTTTTGGAGTAGTCTCTTAGAGCCCAGCCAATGGCTTTATTGATAAAGAATTCTGTTTGGTTCAAATTATGAAGCAGAATCTTTTCCATTAATTGAACATTGGTCTTCTCTTTTCTTAACAACTGGTGGTCAATAGCGACCCGTCTCAGCCAGATATTATCTGATAAACTCCATGGGAGGATTATTTTTTCCAGCTCCGGCTTGTCATACACCAAACTCCCTACTACTCGATCTAGGATATCTACGGTATCCCACCAGGATTTTGTGACGACTAACCGCTCAAGCTTAGGTAAATCGTTCTCCGTTAGATAAGACTGCATGGCTTTCAAATAATTGGCAGCCACATATTGGTATTCTATAAGCTCCGTTCTCCAGCAAGTATCTACAAAATCCCAATCAATAATCTTTGTTTTTTTCGCTTCTGGAAAATATTTTTTACAGAGTTTATTTCTTTCTGGCGCCGCAACGCCTAGAAAGGAAAATTGATGACGCATATAGGCCTCCATGGGCCCTGCCTTTTTTGAATCTTTTGCTGCTTCTAGCTCAACAAGTAAATCTGTTAGACTCATCTAAAACTCCTCGTGCCCCACCAAATGGTGCTGAAAGGCATAGACTGCAGCCTGGGTGCGATCACTGACCTCAAGCTTGGCTAGGATATTGGACACGTGGGTCTTGACTGTCTTGAGGGAGATAAAAAGTTCGTCTGCGATGCGCTGATTTTCATAGCCCTTGGCGATGAGTTGAAGCACATCTCGCTCACGCGCAGTCAGCTCCTCATGAAGTTCCATATGATTGCGGTGATATTCGACCTTCTTGCTGACCTCCTGCTCAATGGCCAACTCGCCAGCAGCTACCTTACGGACGGCATGAAGTAATTCGTCAGCACTAGAAGTCTTGAGCATATAGCCCCGAGCACCCGCATTCAATACTGGCATGATTTTTTCATTGTCCAAATAAGAGCTCACAATCAAAATCTTGGCTTCAGACCATTCTTTGAGGATGGCCAAGGTCGCGTCAATTCCATTCATTTCAGGCATGACGATATCCATGACAATGACATCTGGACGCAGTTCCAAGGCCAAATCAATACCTTGAGACCCGTTTGCTGCCTCTCCCACAACTTCTACATCGTCTTGGAGGTCAAAGTAGCTTTTCAAGCCCAATCGGACCATCTCATGGTCATCTACTAGTAAAATTTTCATCTTTACTCCTTTATCATTCCTTATCGAGCAGGGGAATACGGATGTCAACCGCCAGCCCTTGCTTGGGAGCTGTCAAGAGTTGAACTGTTCCAGCCATATCTTCAACCCTCTCTTTGATATTTCGCAGTCCATAACTCAAGTCGTCTAAACTCCCTAACTGGAAACCAATCCCATTGTCCACCACCTTCAGTTGCAATTCAAAATCCGTCTGATAGAGATAGACATCCAAACAAGAAGCCTGGGCATGGCGGAGGGTATTGCTGATTAACTCTTGCAGGATACGGAAGATATGCTCCTCGATTTTCTTAGGCAATTTCGTCACATTTTGCTTGAAACTAACCTTGAGGTCACTCTTGTCCTCAAGCTCTTTTAAGAGGATTTGAATCCCTTCAACCAGACTCTTCTGCTCCAGTTCAACTGGTCGCAAATGCAGGAGCAAGACTCGCAAATCCTTCTGGGCAGTTTCTAAAATAGCTGTGACACTCTGCAACTGGGTCTGCATCTTTTCTCTATCCAATTTCAAAGCCTGCTGACTGATACCCGATAAAATCATGTGGGCCGCAAACAACTCCTGACTGACTGTATCGTGCAAATCCCGAGCAATTCGCTTCCGTTCCTTCTCGATGATTTCCTCTTCCTGAGCAAGGCTGTGATTTTCAGCCTTTTGAAGAGCCTCTGTCAAAAGGTTAAGTTTACCTGACAAGAACTTGAAACTGGCATCCAAATCTGTATCTGCAAGCTGAACCACTTCCTGACCAGCCAATAAACGCTTGAGATTAGCCTGCACTTTTCTTAGAGATAGCTCTTCAACACCTCGCCAAAACAGGGCCCAGAGAAAGGTCATGGACATGCTGAACACCAACAACAAAAAGACAAATTTTTCTGTTTTTTCGACATCATGCAGGAAAATAGACCAGTCAAAGTCAAGGATTTCCAGCAAGCTGTGGGAGAAAAATAAGACAAACAGGAAGGAGGTGAGAGCAATAATTACATAGGCTTGTTTTTTCATCCTCTAATCACCTCAACATCCCCAATCATAGTGGTCAAGAAAATCTTGGCACTCTTGTTACTCTTAAGATAGTCTTTCGTTTCCTGATGATAGTGTTCATTGCGGAGGGCTCGCTTGGGTTGATTGAAAAAAGTCAAATCACCATAGAGACAGTTAACACTGAGACTAACTTCCACATCTACAGGTACGATGATTTTGGTCGTTCCTACCATCTTTCTGAGGATAATGACATTGTCATGATTGGTTAGGATGACCCTCTCCAGATGAATGGTGTCCTTACCCATGAGACGAAAGAGATTGATATCATCAAACTGGCAAGTCTGGTAACTTGAAAAATGATGAAGATTACCAAACCAACGATTTTTCTCCTTCTTAACCGTTACCACCTCTTCAAATACCAAATCGGTCTGCTCTTTTTCCTGGTTCATCATCGGATAAAAAAGAAAAAGGCTATAGATGACCGCAACAAAAATAGCTAGAATCACAAAAGGATTGAGCATAACGATGAAAAAGAAAAGAATGGTTGCCACTACTAAGAGAAGGTTATTACCCTCTTTACCAGTGTAATAGCGAATCAAAAGCAAAAAGAGGAATAAAATCAGCAGAAAACGCGAAAAATGCTCTGATACCATCAAAATCAGAGCTCCCGTCAAAAGACAGGCTTCGATAAATAAAAAGATTTTAAATTTTCTCATACATGCATCCTCTCCCTTCTATTTTATCACAATTCAAAAAAGTCACCTCGGTCTGAAGATGGAAAAAAGGCGGTGGTTACGCCTTTTTCATCTGATCTTTTGCTTCTTTTAGTTTTCCATAAAGAATGTAATCTACGTTTTGCAAATCTGCTATGGTAGCACAGTTCAGGGAACACATAATCAAACGCAGATCCTCTTTCCAGCCTTGAACAATGTCAATCACCTCTTCGACGGAGTAGGTTTCAATCAACTCTAGAACGGTACGTGACAGTCCTACAGCCTTGGCACCAAAAACCAAGCACTTAATCATATCAAGCGGATTGCGAACACCTCCACTGACCAAGAGTTCGACCTTGTCTTTCCATTCTTGGGCATTGAGAAGGGCTTGCATAGTAGACTGACCCCATTGATTGAGGTAGTCACGCTGACCACTGCGACGATTTTCAATATAGGCAAAGCTGGTACCGCCACGACCCGATAGGTCCACTGTACGAACACCCAGTTCATAGGCTCTTTCGATGGTCTTCACATCCATTCCAAAGCCAACTTCCTTGAGAACAATAGGAACAGGGATTTGCTTGCTATAGTCTGCCAGATGCGATTGCCAACTTCGAAACTTTCTTTCTCCCTCTGGCATGAGTAATTCCTGCATGACATTGACATGCACTTGGAGGAGAATAGGATTCATCGCTTCTACAGTCTGAAGTCCTAACTCAACAGGCTTGTCCAATCCAATATTGGTTCCAAGAAGGAGATTTGGATGGCTGGTTTTGACAGAAAAAGAGTCATCTGTTGGATCCTTGAGGGCTGCGCTATAAGAACCCGTCACAAACAAAATCCCACAGGCTTCCGTCACCTGAGCCAGCTTTTGATTGATTTCTTTCCCCTTATCGCTTCCGCCTGTCATGGCATTGATATAAAAAGGAAAATCCCACTTTCGACCAGCAAACTCTGTAGACAAATCAATTTCATCTAGGTCATAGAGCGGTAGCGAGGAGTGGATTAACTCCACCTCATCAAAACTGTTATAGGAACTTTTCTGTTCAAGGGCATAGCGAATATGCTCGTCCTTACGATTTGTCGTCATGTCCTATCCTTTCTTGGTATAAGAGCTCAATCCCCAGATCGGCCCAACGATTTTTTAAGGTTTCAGTTGATTGCACATCAAAACTCAAGGCAATCCCACAGTCACCACCACCCGCACCGCTACTCTTGGCAACAGCCTGCAAATCTTGACTGGCTTCTTTCAGCTGTCTGAGCGAAGGCGTGTAAATATCTGAGCTCAAGCCTTCTAAAAGTTGACTGGCTACTTCTACTTGCTCGATAACTTTTTCGGCTTTTCCTTGCTCCAAGGCTTCTACCAAAGTAGCTACCGTTGCTTTTGAGGAATTTAAAAAATTCTGATTGATATTTTGCTTGATTTGCTTGACCATACCACTAGATACGGCCACTTCCTTGGTCCATCCTACTAGGAAATCACATTCTAGGGCAGGTTGTACGTGTGAGATTGAAAATCTCCAATCACGCTCCAAAACTGTCACCAAGTTTTCTTCTTCCAACCAAGCAGCCACCTTCTGGCGATCAAATGACTGGTAAAGAACCAAATCCTCTGCCACAATACAGGCAAGGTCTCCCATAGAACCATTGTCGCCTCGCTTGAGCAAGACAGCGCTAGCCAGCTTGAATAATAAATCCTGATCAACCGTAATATCATATAGAGCCAGTAGGGCCTTAATCACCAAGACAACGATGCTGCCACTAGAACCCAGACCAAACTTTTTCCCTTCCCGTTCCATTTTTCCTCGAATCTCTAGAGAAAAGGGTCTTAAATCCTGACCTCGATAAGTCAGGAAATCTTCCACTAAAGCAATTGTTTCTTGAATCAAGCTGTAGTCAGGATTTGGCGTCAAATCAACTGCGAAATCAAACAGATCCGAATAGATACGGTAACTATCAGAAAAAGCAATCTCAGCCCTCATATAGATGGGAATAGCCTTTATCAAGGCTAACTGCCCTGGTTCTAAAATAGCATATTCGCCTGCCCAATAGAGTTTTCCGCAAGTTTTAACAGCAATCATCTTGGCTCAAATCCTTTGTTTTTGACACAATCAAGCGGTAACGTTGACTGAAGATTTCAGATAAATGCTCCAAGTCTTTCTCTTGACAGAGGACCTTAACATTGGGACCGGCATCCATGGTAAAGTAGCAGGCTTCTCCTTGCTCACGGAGCTGACGAACAAAGTCCATGGCTTCATAAGATGCATCGGTCAGATAAGAAAAGGCTGGCGATGCTGTCTTTGTCGTAGCGTGCATAGCCAGGGCATTTTTCTCCGTTAATTCCCCAACCTTGGCAAAATCATTTTCTTTGAGATAAACCAGCATATCCTGATAATCCTTCTCAGACTGACGCACCCAGTCATCAAATGTCGTCGAAGTTTCCACACAAAGTTTCATGCCGTCACGGCTAGAAATTGGTTTTTTCTTATCTTCTAATACCAACATAATCATAGCTAGTTTCAAGTCTGTCTCTACAGGGTAAATCTCCCCACTATCCTTATCCCATGCACCTAGCGGTCCATAAAAACTCCGAGAAGAAGATCCTGAGGCAAACTTAGCCTCCTGTGCTAACTGACTTCTATCCAATCCAAACTTGAAATAAGCATTACAAGCCTTGACCAAGGCGGACAAACCGCTAGAACTTGAGGATAGACCCGCTGCCGTAGGCATATTGTTTTGAGTATCAATACGAACAAAGCCCTCACCAGCTGGACGATAGCGGTCAATAATCTTACTCATCTTAGCATGCTCCGCCTCATTTTGTAACTGACCATTGATATAAAAGGCATCAGCCGTCGCATCCGTCGATAGAGGCGACAAAGTCGTCTCCGTGTACATATTTTTCAGAGTCAGAGAAATACTGCTAGTAGCAGGCACCATCTCTTTTTCTTTTTTCTTTCCCCAATATTTGATAATAGCAATATTTGCGTAAGAACGTACTGTTACAGGCTCTCTATCCATGTCTGAACAGCTCCTTTCTCTTCTAATCTTTGTGCTAGTTTTTGAGCTTGTGTCAAATCGGCTGCTAAGGCTATGATACAGCCTCCTAGCCCACCACCGCTCATCTTGGCACCCAGAGCACCATGGTTAAGAGCCGTTTCAACCAGAGAGTCTGCGTCAGGGCTACTGACACCAATCTCTTTTAAATGTAAATGCGCTTGACTGAGAATTTGTCCCAGTCCTTCAACATTTTTTCGTGTAATTGCTTCTTCTGCCTGCTGAGTCAATTCTCCCAAGGCATGCAAAAACGGTAGGGCATCTTTCCCCTTGCTCTGAACCACTTGGATGGCTTCACGAGTGTGACCATAAACGCCCGTATCAGCAATCACCAAATAGGCAGATAGATTCATCTCAAGCTCTGTAAAACCAACATTCTTGATAAAGCGAATGGGCTGGTCACTGAGACAGGTCTTAGCATCCAAACCGCTTGGATTCATATGGGCAATCATCTCAGCCCGATTGACCAGGATTTCCAGTACATCATGAGGCAGGTCGGCTTGATAGTAGTCAAAAACCGCACGAATGGCCGCTATGCTGATAGCAGCTGACGAACCCATTCCCCGTTTTTCAGGGATAGCCGAGTCAATCTCACAACGAATGCAGGCTTCTTTGATATTCAAATACTCCAGAGAAGCATAAACTGCCATGGACAAGGTATCCTCCTCATAGAGGCACCAAGGACTTTCTGCAGGAACTACTTTACAAGTCACCTCCACCTCTAAAAGAGGCAAGGAAATAGCAGGATAGCCGTAAACGACCGCATGCTCCCCTATTAAAATAATCTTACTATGTGCCTGACCGACACCAACCTTTTTTGTCATGTTATCCTTTTACTAGACGAAAAAGCCGTCTCATTTTTTCATACAAGTGTTTATTCTTTCCTATCTATTTTATTATATTTTCACAAAAAAAGCGATTGTTTCCTTCACAATCGCCTCTTTCATTATTGGATCCATTCGCCATTATAGTTGACAGAATAGCCATCTACAGTGGTATTCACTGCTAAAGCACCTGAGCTATAAGCATAGTACCATTTGCCATTGACCTGGAACCAGCCTGTCTTCATATCTCCATTACCTGCATTTAGATAGTACCAAGTTGAACCATCTTTATACCAACCAGTTGCCATTGCTCCTGATGAACGGAGATAGTACCACTTGTTACCAAGGTTTTGCCAACCAGTTTTCATATCGCCATTTGACTCATCTAAATAATACCAAGTCGAACCTTCTTGATACCAACCAGTCGCCATTGCTCCTGATGAACGGAGGTAGTACCACTTATTGCCAAGTTGTTTCCAACCAGTTTGCATAATGCCAGTTTCTGGGTCTAGGTAATACCACGGAGCAGGTTTGCTTCTATCAATGCCAAAAGTAACATGGAAATCTTGAGTCCAACCCTTAGCAACTTCACCAATTGGTAGTGGATTGTAAGAATCATCGCCAGAAATTCCTAGCTTATTTAAATAATACCAATTGCCGTCTTCATAAGTCCAACCTGTCTTTACAGCATAATGATTATCAAAATAATAAGTTCTCTTTTCAGCAGATGGAGCATATTGTTCACCGTATACTTTTCCTGTATTTTCAGACGTTTTTGCCTCTAGTACTTGTTTATCTGTTTGTTCTAGCAAAGCACCATCTTGTCCAAAATAGTACCACTTCTCCTGAAGACCAATTTCTACGACTGGACGATTATTAAATAAATTATCACGATAACCTGTTCCATGAATTTCTACGTATTGCCAACCGACAACCATCTCTCCTCTATCACCAAAATAGTAGGTTTTACCGTCTATTTTATGCCAATAGATTGCTTTATGATCATCTTTTACATAATATTTTCTATTATCCTTATCAACAAATTGGCCACCTTTGGTATCCGCAAATACAGTATTTGTAGCTAGCAAACCAAAGAAAAATGTTGCTAGTGCGACTTGCATCATTTTTTTCAAAAGCTTCATTTGTATATCCTCCAAGATTAAATCCACTCACCAGATGAAGCAAAGTTATAAATTTTACCATCGATAGTTTGGCTACCTGTAACCATTGCTCCAGAGGAATTGAGATAATACCAGTTTCCATTTACTTTTGTCCAACCTGTCTTCATATCTCCATTACTTGCATTTAGGTAGTACCAAGTTGAACCATCTTTCACCCAACCAGTTGCCATAGCTCCTGATGAACGGAGATAGTACCACTTGTTACCAAGATATTGCCAGCCTGTTTTCATATCGCCATTTTCAGCATCTAAATAGTACCAAGTTGAGCCTTCCTGATACCAGCCAATTGCCATAGCTCCTGATGAACGGAGATAGTACCATTTATTGCCAAGTTGTTTCCAACCAGTTTGCATGATACCAGTTGTTGGATCTAGATAGTACCAAGCTGAACCATCATTTATCCAACCTGTACGTCTTTCACCACCAATATAGTTTTCTCCATTAATTTCCGTTTTAGCTAGATAATACCAATTAGACTGGTCATAAAGCCAACCTGTCTCTAAAGAATGATTTTGATTAAAGTAATAGTTCGTGTAAAAACTCTTCTCTTCTTTATCTTCCGGATTTGTACGTTTTTCCTCATACTTTCTTCCAACGCTGTCTTTAGTTTTAACCTCTAATGCTTCCCAACCAACAAACTCTTGTAGCACTCCATTTTTGTCAAAGTAGTACCATTCTGGCATTGGGGAACCTTCTAATCTTATACCATTAGGGTAAGGACCAATTGTATATCCTTTAACTGGCATTGGAATGTATTGCCAACCAACAACCATTTCACCATTATAATCAAAATAATAGGTCTTGCCATCAATCACTCGCCAGTCCGTTTCTTTGATGTCACCCTTCTTGTAGTAGGTTCTACCATTTTCTTGGACAAATTTCCAACCTTCTGAATCAGCACCATCCGCCAATACTGCACTTGTCGCTAGCAAACCGAAGAAAAAGACTGCTAATGCAATTTGCATCAATTTTTTTATTATTTTCATTAGATATATCCTCCTGCAAGAATTATAGTAAAAATTAAATTGTATGTCAATATGACGTCCTTAAAACAATGTATAGTATATTAATACAAGGTGTAAACAAATAGATTAGAATAGACAAATTAATTTATAGAATTATTTTAAGAGTCATGGTGTCCTGCTCTAGTTTCAAATAGATATATTATGCGCTTACAGTCAGCCTGCGACTTCCTGAAATGCAAAAATCTCCTAGCAGGCTTTCCTGCTAGGAGATTTTCTTATGAGAGGTACTTGTTCAAGCTTTAAAAATCGGATTTATCATCTGATAATTATCAAACAATCTACCAATTAAGCTTCTTCGTCTTCTTTACGACGACGGCCTGCAAGACCAAGACCAAGTAATGCACTTGCGGCAGCTGCTACCATAGCTACAGTAGAATCTGCTGTACCTGTATTTGGCAACTCTTTCGCTCCTGCTTTCTTAGCTGGTGTTGTTGCATGTGAGCCTTGTTCAGCAGATGTAACTGCTTTATCAGCTGGTGCTACTGCATGTGAACCTTGTTCAGCAGATGAAACTGCTTTATCAGCTGGGATTACAGCTGTTGTACCATCTGGGAAGGTTACTGTTGTTGTACCATCTTTACCTACTTTAACATCTGTTGCTGTTGGGTTTGATTTCTTAACTGCGTCTGCTACTTTAGCTTTTTCAGCGTCTGTCAAGTTGCTTGGATCTGTAACTGGTGTTACTGATGGATCTTTAACACCATCTGCATCCTTAGACTTATCATCTGCTTTATTAGCTGGAATTACTGCTGTTGTGCCATCTTTACCTACGTTAACATCTGTTGCTGTTGGATTTGATTTCTTAACTGCCTTATCTGCTGGGATTACTACTGTGCTGCCATCTGGGAAGGTTACTGTAGTTGTGCCATCTTTGCCAACCTTAACATCTGTTACTGTTGGGTTTGATTTCTTAACTTCGTCTGCTACCTTAGCTTTTTCTGCTTCAGTCAAGTTGCTTGGATCTACAACTGGTGTTACCGCTGGATCCTTAACTGCGTTATCTGATGATTTCTTAACTGTATCACCTGATGGAATAACGGCTGTGCTGCCATCTGGGAAGGTTACTGTAGTTGTACCATCTTTGCCAACTTTAACATCTGTTACTGTTGGGTTTGATTTCTTAACTTCGTCTGCTACCTTAGCTTTTTCTGCTTCAGTCAAGTTGCTTGGATCTACAACTGGTGTTACCGCTGGATCCTTAACTGCGTTATCTGATGATTTCTTAACTGTATCACCTGATGGAATAACGGCTGTGCTGCCATCTGGGAAGGTTACTGTAGTTGTACCATCTTTGCCAACTTTAACATCTGTTACTGTTGGGTTTGATTTCTTAACTTCGTCTGCTACCTTAGCTTTTTCTGCTTCAGTCAAGTTGCTTGGATCTACAACTGGTGTTACCGCTGGATC
>WIJN01000017.1:0-44731 GCA_009496085.1 Streptococcus mitis
CCATAGGATTCTTTCTAATGATGGTTTGGTTGCTTTTCATTATAGATCTTATGGGACTTTTTTTCTACAACAAAATAGGCTCCATAATATCCATAGGGGATTTACCCACTACAAATATTATAGAGCCGATTTTACTAGCCTATTTGGTGGCTTTTTGATACAATAATTCAAATAAAGGAGGAGACACTATGGATTTAGATAGTATTCGTCAAGAAATTGATCAAATCGACGACCAAATTGTCAAACTGTTAGAAGAAAGAATGCATTTAGTTGAAGGGGTTGTCGCTTATAAGAAGGCTTCAGGTAAACAGATTTTAGATACCAAGAGAGAAGCAATTATCTTCGAAAAGGTTAGGAGTCGTGTAGAGGACAAGCGCTATCAGGAGACGATTGTCGCAACGTTTTCGGACATACTCAAACGTTCGCGTGATTATCAGAATCAAAATATCAAATGAAAAAAGAACAATTTTATCCGCTAGGGATTTTCCTAGCTGCTATGTTGGGTGGATTGGTTCGCTACCTGGTTTCTACTTGGTTGCCAGCCAGTCCAGATTTTCCTTGGGGAACCCTCCTTGTCAACTATCTGGGCATTATCTGTCTGGTCTATCTGGTGAAAGGCTATCTGGTCTATAAGGGAACTAGTAAAGGAGTTATTTTAGCACTGGGGACGGGTTTTTGCGGAGGTTTAACAACCTTTTCTAGTCTAATGCTTGATGCTGTAAAATTACTGGATACAGGGCGTTATCTTAGTTTGGTCATGTATTTGCTTTTGAGTATTGGTGGAGGCCTACTTTTGGCTTATTTTCTAGGGAGGAAGAAATGGTAATCGTCTATCTTGCAATTGCTTGTGGTCTTGGAGCGCTCGTACGGTATTTCTTTTCCCGCTATAATCAAGCTTCTAAATTGCCACTCGGAACGCTAATAGCCAATCTTTTAGGGTGTTTGTTGATTGGATTATTCTACAATCATGTGGAGTCTAAGGAAGTCTATGCTATTCTAGCAACTGGATTTTGTGGAGGTTTGACAACTTTTTCCACCTTGAATGATGAACTGCAAAGACTGTTAAGCGATAAGAAGGTTTTTTACGTTTACCTGACTTTGACCTATCTAGGTGGTTTGGTTGCGATTTTTTTAGGAATTCTGCTATAAATTTCTTTACTTTTTTGTGGAAATTTGGTAAACTGTATCTTGTGTGTAATGGACGCACAAAAATACAGTTTATCCGCTGAGGAAGACTCCTCAAGATTGACAAAGATAGGAGAATAAAATGAATCCATTAATCCAAAGCTTGACTGAAGGTCAACTTCGTACAGATATTCCATCATTCCGTCCTGGTGACACTGTTCGTGTACACGCGAAAGTTGTCGAAGGTAACCGTGAACGTATCCAGATTTTTGAAGGTGTTGTTATCGCACGTAAAGGTGCTGGCATCTCAGAAAACTACACAGTTCGTAAAATCTCTAACGGTGTAGGTGTTGAGCGTATCTTCCCAATCCACACTCCACGTGTTGAAAAAATCGAAGTTGTTCGTTACGGTAAAGTACGTCGTGCGAAATTGTACTACTTGCGTGCTCTTCAAGGTAAAGCGGCTCGTATCAAAGAAATCCGTCGTTAATTCGACTAAAAAACTCTGCTTTTCAGCAGAGTTTTTATCTAGCTCCCTTAGTTCAATGGATATAACAACTCCCTCCTAAGGAGTAGTTGCTGGTTCGATTCCAGCAGGGGGCATAGAAACTATTGATTTTACTGGGTGTTTGAGATGTTTCGCCCCAAATTCGCTCCTAAATTACAAGAATTATATAAAGTGTTGACATAGGTTTGATAAGCAACCCCTAGAATTACTTTGATAAATTATCATGAATTATAAAATTTGGAGTACTAATGGTCGATAAAGATTTTTCTTTTGATAAGATAGAATCTATCTTAAACGGAACTAGCAATTTTTATATTTCTTCAAATGAAGAATTAAATAAATGCTTAGATCATGTTGTTCAGTTGCTTTCGGATTCATATGTTTTATATATAAATAATTCATATACCTCCTCCTCTTTTTTAGCTATTAGTGTGTTAGAAGAGGTTGGAAAAATTCAAATGGGAATATTTATTAAAGGTTCAGATTCCTATGTGAGAAAAGATAAATTAAGAGATCATAAGTCTAAACAAATTGTTGGAACGAGCTGCACTATTTGTATGGGCGAAAGGATTAACAATGCAATTTCTAATGAAAATTTGGAAAAGATATTTCAATTTATTTATTCTGGTGAATTAAAAGATTTAAGAGAAAAAGCAATTTATTGTGATAGAAAAAATAACAATATTGTGACACCAAAAGATTTAATTACTCAAGAACTTGCAAGAAATCTACTTTTATTTGCTATAGAATCATTTGATGATAATCTGGTGGGATGGACAGACTACTCAATCGAGTTATCAAAAAAAACTGATTTATTTTTTGAAACTATTGCTAATTCTAAGATGAAATAGATAAAAACCACTCAGCCGAGCGGTTTTCATCTATTCTTTCTACAACACCCATGTACGAATAGCATGGGCAACGCCAGATTCGTCATTTGTTTTGGTGATGTATTTGGCGATTTTTTTGATTTCTGGATTTCCGTTTTCCATGACTACAGGGTTGCCAACGACTTCCAGCATGGCACGGTCATTTTCTTCGTCACCGATAGCCATGGTTTCATCTTTGGTCAATCCGAGTTTTTCAGCTAGGTGAGTGATGGCTGAACCTTTGTCCACATTCTTTTTAAGAAGTTCGAGGTAGAAAGGAGCGGATTTGTTGATGGAGTAGTGTTCGTAAAATTCTGCTGGAATCTTTTCAATGGCAGCATCGAGAATCTCTGGTTCATCGATGAACATACACTTGACGATTTCCTTGCCAGCCATTTCTTCAGGTGTACGATAGAAGATGGGCATGCTGACGAGGGTTGATTCGTGCACTGTGTATTTTCCGATATTGCGATTGGCAGTATAGATACCGTCCTTGGTAATGGCGTGCATGTGGACACCGAGCTTACGACTGAGGAATTCCATATCCAGATAATCCTCATAGGTCAAGGATTCACTGATAATCTCATGTCCTGTAGCAGTTTCTTGGACAAGGGCACCGTTGAAGGTTACAACATAGTCACCTTGGTCTCTCAACTGCAAGTCGTCCAGAAGTTTGGCAACACCAGCGATAGGGCGGCCAGTTGCAATCACGACTTTGACACCAGCTTCTTTGGCATCTTGGATGGCAGAAAAGACTTCAGGAGTGATTTCCTTTTGGCTGTTGACTAGGGTTCCGTCGATATCGACGGCGATTAGTTTAATACTCATAAATTTCCTCTTCTAGTTTTTATTTGGGGTAAAATGGTCGTTCTCAATCAAGTGTAAAAATTGCTGGGTGATACTTGCGAAGATGCTGTTTTGGTCCAACATTTCTTTTGGGAAATAGAAACGATTATCTCCGTGGCGACTACCAGCAAGGGATTGGACGATAGGAGACAGGCTAGAGAGTTCGGCCAGTTCTCCATTTTTTTGTAAAATCTCAATCTGTGTCCGCGGATTTTCAGATTCGGGACGATAGATATCATAAGGGAGGTCAAAGTTCTTATGAATGGCAGTATAGTAGTCGGGATCAAAGCCGATGTCCTCAACCAATTTTCTCATGCTAGCGAGTTGGTCTTGGTCTTCTTGTGAAAAGGTAATGGATTTAAAGACCTTGCGGTTGACAAAACGTTGTGACAGGTCTGCAAGTATTTTGTCAGGACTGGTCATCCAGAGTTGGAAGTAGGTATTCATCACACCATCATCCAGAGCCAGATAGTCAGTCAAGCTAACATTTTTTTCAAAGAAAGGCAGGAGATGTGGAGAAGTTCGAGCAAAGAATTCTTTGTTGTTTGAATAAAGTTCTTTAGCACGTTTCAAAAGATTTTGTAGGAGAACTTCCATGGCGCGTGTTGCTGGGTGGAAATAAACCTGCATATACATCTGGTAGCGACTGAGAACATAGTCTTCGATGGCATGCATGCCATTGCGCTGAAAAGCGATTCCATTTTCGACAGGACGAATGACTCGGAGGATTCGAGTCAGATCAAATTCCCCATAGGAAGCTCCCGTAAAATAGGAGTCACGCAAGAGATAGTCCATGCGGTCCGCATCAATCTGACTGGAAATGAGTTGCACGACCTGCTTGTTAGGATAGGTATGGTCGATGACACTGGCTACTTTTTCTGGGAAATCGGGCGCTACTTGTAGTAAGACTTGGTGAATCTCTGTCTCAGGACTTTGAATAATCTCCTGAGTAATGGCTTCATGGTCTGTATCAAAGAGATGTTCAAAAGTATGGGAGTAAGCACCATGCCCAAGGTCATGTAGGAGAGCAGCTGTCATGGTCAAGAGGGACTCGGCAGGATTCCATTCTTCAGGATATTTTTCTTCAAAAATCTCCGTGATACGTCGTGCAATTTCATAGACTCCTAGACAGTGAGAGAAGCGGCTGTGCTCCCCACCGTGGAAGGTATAACTGGAAGTTCCCAGTTGCTTGATCCGGCGCAAACGCTGAAATTCTTTTGTATTGATCAAGTCATAGATGATTTGATTATTAACATGGATGTAGTTGTGAACTGGGTCACGGAATACTTTTTCGTTCATATGACCATTATAGCAAAAAGCTAGAGTTTTTGGTAAAATAGTAGAACAAGAGAGAAGAAAGAGGACCTGATGTGAAGATTCGGATGCGAAATACGATTCAGTTTGATGAGCAGTTGGAAGTGATTGACCAGCTTTATGATGTAGAAGTGCATGAAAAAGGAGATTATAGCTACCTGCTTTTCTATAATGAGGAAAAGGAAAAAGTAGTGATTAAATTTCATGGTCAAGAACTTGTGATGAGCCGATTTTCCAATCCCAAGACCATTATGCGCTTTCTAAAGGATAGCGATAGTTTAGCCTATATCCCTACACCTATGGGCATGCAGGAATTTGTTATCCAAACCAGCCGTTATGAAGTTGATGGGCAAAAGATTGAACTAGATTATCAACTGCAAAATCAAGAGGGACATCCCTTTGCCCGCTATCAATTGGAAATTACTTGGGGCTAGTCTCTTATATTTTTCAAATTTAGCTAGCTATCTTCTCGGATTAGCCTGCTAATGTGGTAGATTAGGCTAATTTTTGGTATAATAAAAGTTATGGAAATCGAAAAAACCAATCGTATGAATGCGCTCTTTGAATTTTATGCGGCGCTTTTGACAGATAAGCAAATGAATTATATCGAGCTCTACTACGCTGATGATTACAGCCTTGCTGAGATTGCCGAGGAGTTTGGTGTTAGTCGTCAGGCTGTTTACGACAATATCAAGCGGACAGAAAAGATTCTGGAAGATTATGAGATGAAGTTGCACATGTACTCGGACTACATTGTCCGCAGTCAGATTTTTGATCAGATTTTGGAGCGCTATCCCAAGGATGACTTTCTGCAGGAGCAGATAGAAATTTTAACAAGCATTGATAATAGAGAATAAGAGGAAGAAACATGGCATTTGAAAGTTTAACAGAACGTTTGCAGAACGTCTTTAAAAATCTACGTAAAAAAGGAAAAATCTCTGAAGCTGATGTCCAAGAGGCAACCAAAGAAATTCGCTTGGCCTTGCTTGAGGCCGACGTTGCCTTGCCTGTTGTAAAGGACTTTATCAAGAAAGTTCGTGAGCGTGCAGTCGGACATGAGGTCATTGATACCCTTAATCCAGCGCAACAGATTATCAAAATCGTTGATGAGGAACTGACAACCGTTTTAGGTTCTGATACAGCAGAGATTATCAAGTCACCTAAGATTCCTACGATTATCATGATGGTCGGTTTGCAGGGGGCTGGTAAAACAACTTTTGCTGGTAAATTGGCCAACAAACTCAAGAAGGAAGAAAATGCTCGTCCTTTGATGATTGCGGCGGATATCTATCGTCCAGCAGCCATTGACCAGTTGAAAACTCTGGGTCAACAGATTGATGTGCCTGTTTTTGCACTTGGGACAGAGGTTCCAGCTGTGGAGATTGTTCGTCAAGGTTTGGAACAAGCCCAAGCTAATCATAATGACTATGTCTTGATTGATACGGCAGGTCGTTTGCAGATTGATGAGCTTCTGATGAATGAACTTCGTGACGTGAAAGCACTAGCTCAACCAAACGAAATTCTCCTCGTGGTTGATGCCATGATTGGTCAGGAAGCGGCCAATGTTGCGCGTGAGTTTAATGATCAGTTGGAAGTGACTGGGGTCATCCTTACCAAGATTGATGGCGATACTCGTGGTGGTGCGGCTCTATCTGTTCGACACATTACTGGTAAACCAATCAAGTTCACTGGTACAGGTGAAAAGATTACAGATATTGAGACCTTCCACCCAGACCGTATGTCTAGTCGTATCCTTGGCATGGGGGATATGCTCACTCTGATTGAGAAAGCTTCTCAAGAATACAATGAGCAAAAAGCCCTTGAAATGGCTGAGAAGATGCGTGAAAACACCTTTGATTTCAATGATTTCATCGATCAGTTGGATCAGGTGCAAAACATGGGGCCAATGGAAGACTTGCTCAAGATGATTCCAGGTATGGCCAACAATCCAGCCCTTCAAAACATGAAGGTGGATGAGCGTCAGATTGCTCGCAAACGTGCTATTGTGTCTTCAATGACACCTGAAGAACGTGAAAATCCAGATTTGTTAAATCCGAGCCGTCGCCGTCGTATCGCCGCAGGTTCTGGAAATACTTTTGTAGAAGTCAATAAATTCATCAAGGACTTTAACCAAGCTAAACAGCTTATGCAGGGAGTCATGTCTGGTGATATGAATAAGATGATGAAGCAAATGGGCATCAACCCTAACAATCTTCCTAAAAATATGCCAAATATGGGAGGAATGGATATGTCTGCCCTTGAAGGAATGATGGGACAAGGCGGTATGCCTGACTTGTCAGCTCTCGGAGGAGCAGGAATGCCAGATATGAGTCAGATGTTTGGTGGCGGACTAAAGGGTAAAATCGGTGAATTTGCCATGAAACAGTCTATGAAACGCATGGCGAATAAAATGAAAAAAGCGAAGAAGAAACGTAAGTAAGACAAAGGAAGGCCGCAGGGCTTTCCTTTTTTAGAAATAAGAAAAATGAGCACTTCCGTAATTAGAAATGCTCGTTTTTTGATGTATTTAGATTCTTAATCTTTATTTTCGTATGGCAAGATTAAGTTCAAGATGATTCCTGTCATGGCTGATAGGGCAGTACCTGAAAGTGTAACTGGACCAAGTTTAAGGATAGCTCCTCCAAGTCCAAGGACCAACATAGCACTTGCGATGATTAGGTTACGCATTTGAGCGAAATCAACACGTTCTTTAATCAAGACTTTCAAACCGTTGCTGGCGATAACTCCATAGAGAAGGATTGACATACCACCAAGTACAGCATTTGGAATAGTTGAAATCAAGGCAGTGAATTTACCAAGGAAGCTAAGGGCAATCGCGATGAGGGCAGCGTTACGGATAACTGAGACAGAAGCGATACGAGTCATACCGATAACCCCTGTATTTTCTCCGTAAGTTGTATTGGCTGGTCCACCAAGGAAAGCAGAAACAGAAGTTGCGATACCGTCACCAAGAAGAGTACGGTGAAGACCTGGTTCTTTCAAGAATTGACGGCCACAGATTTGACCCAAAACAGTATGGTCTCCGATGTGTTCAGAAATTGTTACGATAGCGATTGGCAAGATAGCGATAGTTTCTGGACCAAAGTAAAGATTGTATTCTTTAAAGGCACCACCTGTATTAAATGGCAAGTAGAAACCAGGAATCTCAAACCAGTTAGCTTTAAGAACTGGTGTAAAGTCAACCAAGCCAAGGGTTAGTGCGAAGAGGTAACCACCGATAATGGCAAAGAGGAATGGAATGATTCGTAGGAAGCCTTTTCCTTTTGTATTGATAAAGGCAGCAATCAAGAAAGTAACAACTGCTACAAGAGCATTTTTCCAATTTCCATCAGCTACAAGACCAGCATTGGTAACAGCTGAACCTGCAAGTCCAAGACCGATAACGATGATCATAGGTCCGATGATGATTGGTGGCAAGAGTTTATCAATCCATTTTGTACCCGCAAAACGAACACTTGCAGCAACAAGGACATAGACCAAACCAGTCAAGATAACCCCTGTTTGGGCAGCAGATACATCACCACCCATTTCTTTCATAGCAAGTGACATTGCTGTGATAAAGGCAAATGAAGAACCTAGATAAACTGGAACTTTAAAACCAGTTGAAATCATGTAGATGAGTGTTCCAACACCTGAAGCAAAAAGGGCAACAGATACAGGCATTCCCAAAATCAATGGTACCAAGATGGTCGCCCCAAACATGGCGAAAACGTGTTGGAAGCTAAGGAGAATTCCTTTTCCAGCCGAAGGACGTTGGTCAACGTCTAGTAACAAATCAACAGTTGATTCTTGTTTCATATAAACCTCACTTTTGGGCATCAAAAAAGAGCCCATTATTTTACAGCAATAGGCCCTCAGAGTAAGACTTCTCTAAAATCTAGACTTTAAAGAGTTTCAAATATTTCTGCGTCTTCGTCACCTCACGGGATGACATTAAAAACCTTTGCTTGTGATAGTATAGCAGAAATCACAAACTTTGTAAATATTTTTTTACTAAAAAATTTAAAGCGGGCGTTTATTTGGCATGCCAGCCTTTCTTGGGTATTTGTTGGGCGTTTCTTTTTTCTTTTCTACCACTGTGATATAACGCGGATCTCCATTTGGTAGGGCGTAGCTTAGATTGTCTTCGACTTTACTAAAAAGGAGGTTGAGGGCATTCTTAGCTTCAAGTAACTCCTCATGCGCATTGCTGGCCTTGAGTGCTAATAGTTTGCCACCAACTTTAAGGTAAGGAATTGTCAATTCAGATAGGACTTGCATACGGGCAACCGCACGAGCCGTTACAAAATCATACTGAGCACGGAAGTTCTTGCCTTGGGCAAAGTCTTCTGCACGTCCATGGTAGAAGTGGACACCGTCCAAATCCAGTTCTTGAGCTAAAAGTTGGAGGAAGTTGATGCGCTTGTTGAGAGAATCAATGATGGTCACATCTAACTGAGGATAGAGGATTTTCATTGGTAGACTAGGAAATCCTGCCCCGGCTCCAATATCAAGCAATTTGATATTTTCATTGGGAATCAAGCCTTGCAGAATAGGTGCAATCGAATCGTAAAAGTGTTTGAGATAAACTTCTTCCTTGTCCGTAATGGCTGTTAAATTAATCTTTTCATTCCACTCGACCAAGAGCTCAAAATAACGTTCAAATTGTTTTTTTTGCTGGTCCGAAAGTGGAAGGTTTTGCTCGGCAAGCAAGTTGTAAAATGTTTCTGGTTTCATAGTTATTTCCTTCTTTAGTATCATCTTATTTTACCACAATCATAAAAAATTTGATATACTGGTACTAATCTAAAAGTAGAAAGGACTTATATCATGACTTGGATTATTCTTGGAGTTTTGGCTCTTGTTGTTATTTTTGTGATTGTTAGCTATAACGGTTTGGTTAAGAATCGTATGCAAACAAAGGAGGCTTGGAGTCAGATTGATGTTCAGTTGAAACGTCGAAATGATCTCTTGCCAAACTTGATTGAGACTGTAAAAGGTTATGCCAAATATGAAGGTTCTACCCTTGAAAAGGTTGCAGAATTGCGTAACCAAGTGGCGGCAGCGACTTCACCAGCAGAAGCTATGAAAGCTAGTGATGCCCTCACTCGTCAGGTTTCAGGTATTTTTGCAGTTGCAGAAAGCTATCCAGATTTGAAAGCCAGTGCAAACTTTGTTAAATTGCAAGAGGAGTTGACAAACACAGAAAATAAAATTTCTTACTCTCGTCAACTCTATAACAGTGTTGTCAGCAACTATAATGTAAAATTAGAAACTTTCCCAAGTAATATCATCGCTGGAATGTTTGGATTTAAAGCAGCAGATTTCCTTCAAACACCAGAAGAGGAAAAGGTAGTACCTAAAGTTGATTTTAGCGGTTTAGGTGACTAAGATGTTGTTTGATCAAATTGCAAGCAATAAACGAAAAACATGGATTTTGTTGCTGGTATTTTTCCTACTCTTAGCTCTTGTTGGCTATGCGGTTGGTTACCTCTTTATGCGGTCTGGGCTTGGTGGTTTGGTTATCGCGCTGATTATCGGCTTTATCTATGCCTTGTCCATGATTTTTCAATCGACAGAGATTGTCATGTCCATGAATGGGGCGCGTGAGGTTGATGAACAAACGGCACCAGACCTCTACCATGTAGTGGAAGATATGGCTATGGTCGCTCAGATTCCTATGCCCCGTGTTTTCATCATTGATGATCCAGCCTTAAATGCCTTTGCGACAGGTTCTAACCCTCAAAATGCGGCGGTTGCTGCGACGTCAGGTCTCCTAGCTATCATGAATCGCGAGGAGCTAGAAGCTGTTATGGGACATGAGGTTAGTCATATTCGTAATTACGATATCCGTATTTCGACTATTGCTGTTGCCCTGGCCAGTGCTATCACTATGCTTTCTAGTATGGCAGGTCGTATGATGTGGTGGGGTGGTGCAGGTCGCAGACGAAGTGACGATGACCGGGATGGAAATGGCTTAGAAATCATTATGCTCGTGGTTTCACTACTAGCTATTGTTCTGGCACCTCTCGCTGCAACCTTGGTACAATTAGCTATTTCTCGTCAGAGGGAATTCCTAGCTGATGCTTCCAGTGTTGAGTTGACGCGCAATCCTCAAGGGATGATCAATGCTCTACGAAAGTTAGACAATAGTAAACCCATGAGTCGTCCTGTAGATGATGCCAGCAGTGCACTTTATATCAATGATCCCAAGAAAGGGGGAGGGTTCCAAAAACTTTTTTATACCCACCCACCTATCTCAGAGCGGATTGAACGCTTAAAACAGATGTAAAAATGTGCCTATACAATAAAAAATGAGCATTCTCATAGTTGGAGATGCTCATTTTCTTATATAAGGAACTCAGAAATCAATTGGTTAGGATACAACTTAGGGTTTCTTTAGGAAACTTCATTCAGAACACATGATATATCGAAGAAGAATCTAGCATCTATGTCAAATGGAGGAAGCAATTGATTGCACTTTTAGCAGATTAGAGAATATTTTTGGCGTGCTCAGAGTGTGTGTTAGAGACAAGTAGGCCAGCGTATTAGAGATAGGACTCATTTTCATGAGCATGTATTTTACAAAATTGTTCAAGAATTCAATCTACAAATTAATTATTCAAAAACAGCACAGTGATTTCAGCTTGATTGTGAGTAAAGCTGAAATCACTGTGCGGTTTTATTTAGAAGTAAGTTTTTGTCCAGCCTCTTTTATAGGCGATTTCGGAAAACTTCATACATAAGAATGGCCGCAGCAACACTGGCATTAAGGCTTTGAACATGTCCATTCATCGGAATGGTAATCATTTCATCTACCTGTTTTTTGATGTTGCTAGAGATACCTTTTCCTTCATTTCCGATGATGAGGGCGATTTTCCCTTTTGTATTCCACTTGTGGCAAGGAGTACCGTTCATATCTGTTCCAAAGGTCCAGAAACCTTCATCCTTAAGTTTATCTAAGGTTTGGCTAAGATTGGTCACTCGGGCGATTGGAACATGCTCAATAGCACCTGTGGCCGTTTTGGCAACGACAGGAGTAACTCCGACAGCACGGTGCTTGGGAATGATGACACCTGAAACATTGGTCGCATCAGCGGTTCTTAAGATGGAGCCTAAGTTGTGAGGGTCAGTTAAGCCATCCAGAATCAATAGAAGTGGATTTTCTTCTTGACGTGTTTTGGCAAGGATGTGATCTAGCTCACTATAGGCAAATTCGGACACTCGTAGAACAAAACCTTGATGAACAGCACCTTCAGTCATCTCAGAGAGGGATTTTTTTGAGGTCCAAGAAATGGACACCTTCTTTTCTGTAGCCAGTTCTTTGACTTTTTCAACATTCTTACCTCGTAGGTCTTCTTGGAGGTAGAGTTTGTTTCCAGTATTTGCAAGGAGGGCTTCGGTAACGGCGTGGACGCCATAGACAATATCATTTGTTTTCATGCCTCTATTATAACACAAAACCCCGTCTTGCAACGGGATTTTCTTTATTCTAGAATCAGTAAACCATCTTTAACTGCAAATGGGTCTTTTTCATTGATACGATCGTAAAACATGATGCCGTTTATGTGGTCAATTTCATGTTGAACAACAATGGAGTTATAACCTTTAAGTTTGATACGGTGTTTTTCCCCATCCTTGTCAAAGTAGTCAACAGTAACGCGAGCATGGCGAACTACGTAGCCAGGCACGTTGCGGTCAACAGACAGACAACCTTCTCCTTCACCAAGAGCAGCGTCTTGAACAGAGTGAGAGACGATTTTTGGATTGTACATAATGGCTTGCAAGTCGTAGGCTTCCTGTGGAGTTTCGCCTTCTTCGACAATATTAGGTACCAAAACAGCGATAATGCGTTTTGAGATATCCAATTGAGGAGCAGCCAGTCCAACCCCACCGCGGAGTCCCAATTTTTCAGCCATGACAGGATCTTGGGAATGTTTAAGGAATTGCATCATTTTTTCGCCTAGGATGATTTCCTGATCAGACAAGGGGAAAGTAACTTCCTCAGCAACTGCGCGTAGAGTAGGATTCCCCTCGCGGATAATATCGTTCATATCAATTAAGTGAGCAGCTTTTGTAATACGTTCTATAGCAGACATTTTCTCTCCTTTCATTACCTCTACATGATAACACAAAATGACAAGGATTGAAAGTATTACAGCCTTTAGGATTTATAGAAAATAGATAGGAAGTTTAATTCAATTGTGAAAGAATTACTTATCTGTGATATAATAAAAAGAAAAGGCTTGCATAAGAAAGTAGGGAGAATGAAGATGCAAAGAAGACAAGATAGAAATCATCGTGGATCAGCTTTTCGTTTTATGAGGGGCTTGGTAAATTTTTTTAGGAGTTATCGTAAGTGGAGCAACAAGGGATTTGTGGCGGTACTCTTGCTAGCAGTTGCTTTATCAATGGGCTTGGTTTTGTTGTTTGAAAGCTTCCAAGGCATGCCTATGACCAGTCAAAAACGAGATACTATTTCTCAAGAAGGAACTAAGAAAAATTCTCAGGAGCAGGAAGAGGAAAAAACTGCTAGAATTATGGCTCATGGTGATTTGCTTTATCATGATATTCTTTACTTTTCAGCAAAAAAGGATGATGGAACCTATGATTTTCATGAGAACTTTGAGTATGTGACACCTTGGCTTAAGCAAGCAGACTTAGCTATTGGTGACTTTGAAGGGACCATTAATAAGGATCATTATTTAGCAGGTTATCCTCTCTTTAATGCTCCTGCTGAAGTTATGGATGCTATTAAGGATGCAGGTTATCATGTTCTAGATTTGGCTCATAATCATATTTTGGATTCGCAAATTGAGGGAGTTATTTCAACGGCCGATATTATTGAGAAGGCTGGAATCACTCCAATTGGAGTTTATACACACGAGCCACGTGAGCAGGCTCCGCTGGTCATTAAGGAAGTGAATGGTATCAAGGTTGCACTTTTGGCTTATTCTTATGGATTTAATGGAATTGAGCAAAATATTTCTCAGGAGGATTATAATCACTATCTTTCAGATTTAGATGAGAATAAAATGAAGTCTGAAATTGAACGGGCGGAAAAGGAAGCAGATATTACCATTATCATGCCACAAATGGGTGTTGAGTATCGCATAGAACCGACTGAAGAGCAAAAAGCTTTATATCACAAGATGATTGATTGGGGAGCAGATATTATATTTGGAGGTCACCCTCACGTAGTTGAACCATCTGAAACGGTTGAAAAAGATGGGGACAAGAAACTCATTATCTATTCAATGGGGAACTTCATTTCAAATCAACGAATTGAGACCATGGAAGGGGTAGAAAATGCTAAGTGGACTGAACGTGGCGTGCTCATGGATGTGACCATTAAGAAAAAAGCCGGTAAGACGACAATCGAAACTGCTAAAGCGCATCCTTCTTGGGTAAACCGTACACCAAAAGGAACCTATTCTCCAGAAGGTTATCCACTCTTCCTTTACCAAACTTACATCTTAGAAGATTTTATCGAGGGGGGTAGTCATCGTGACCAGTTAGATGAAGCGACTAAGGAACGAATTGATACAGCTTATAAAGAAATGAATGAACATGTGGGATTGAAGTGGGACTAGCTTAAATCCAGAGGAAAGAAAATGACGATTAAAGTAATTGCGACAGATATGGATGGGACCTTGCTGGATGCTAGAGGCCAGCTTGATCTCCCACGATTGGAAAAGATTTTAGATCAGTTGGATCAGAGGGGTATTCGTTTTGTCATCGCGACGGGCAATGAAATTCACCGCATGAGGCAACTACTGGAGCACTTGGTCAATCGAGTGGTTCTGGTGGTTGCTAATGGTGCTCATATTTTTGAAAACAATGAACTGATTCAGGCCCAGACTTGGGATGATGGCATTGTCGACAAGGCTTTGGCTCATTTCAAGGGTCGAGAGTGTCAAAATCAATTTGTTGTAACGGGGATGAAGGGTGGTTTCGTCAAGGAAGGTACGATTTTTACAGACCTTGAAAGTTTTATGACTCCAGAAATGATTGAAAAATTCTACCAACGGATGCAGTTTGTGGATGAATTAACCTCTGACCTCTTTGGTGGTGTGCTCAAGATGAGTATGGTTGTTGGTGAGGAACGTTTGAATTCGGTATTGGCAGAGATTAATGACCTCTTTGATGGCCGTGTTAGGGCTGTATCAAGTGGCTATGGTTGCATTGATATCCTTCAAGCTGGAATTCATAAAGCATGGGGATTGGAAGAATTACTCAAGCGCTGGAACTTGAACCCCCAACAAATCATGGCTTTTGGCGATAGTGAAAATGATGTTGAAATGCTTGAAATGGCTGGGATTGCCTATGCGATGGAAAATGCTGATGAGAAAGCCAAAGCTGTGGCGAATGCTCTAGCGCCAGCCAACAGCCAAGGCGGAGTTTATCAAGTCTTGGAAAACTGGTTAGAAAAAGGAGAATGAAGTGGCAGTACAGTTATTAGAAAATTGGCTCCTAAAGGAACAAGGTAAAATTCAAACCAAGTATCGTCACCTAAATCAAGTTTCTGTTGTTGAACCAGACATTCTTTTTATTGGGGATTCCATTGTCGAGTATTATCCTATACAGGAGCTATTTGGAACTTCGAAGACGATTGTCAATCGAGGCATTCGAGGTTATCAGACAGGACTGTTATTAGAGAATCTGGATGCGCATCTATACGGTGGGGCGGTAGATAAAATTGTCCTTTTGATTGGGACAAATGATATCGGAAAAGATGTGCCTGTAAATGAGGCTCTCAATAATCTCGAAGCTATCATACAGTCTATTGCTCGCGATTATCCATTGACTGAGATGAAATTGCTTTCTATTTTGCCAGTCAATGAGGGAGAGGAGTACAAGCAGACAGTTTATATCCGCACAAATGAAAAAATTCAGAACTGGAATCAAGCCTATCAAGAGCTTGTTTCTGCCTATATGCAGGTGGAATTTGTGCCAGTTTTTGATAGTTTGACAGACCAGGCAGGCCAACTCAAAAAAGAATATACAACTGATGGGTTGCACCTTAGTATTACTGGTTACCAGGTTTTGACCAAATCCTTGAAAGCCTATCTTTTGTAGTTAGTTGATTTCTTTTTTGCATTTTTGAGTTAGATAAGGTATAATGGTTTTATTGTCTTTTGGGGTCGTTACGGATTCGACAGGCATTATGAGGCATATTTTGCGACTCGTGTGGCGACGTAAACGCTCAGTTAAATATAACTGCAAAAAATAATACTTCTTATGCTCTAGCTGCCTAAAAACCAGCAGGCGTGACCCGATTTGGATTGCTCGTGTTCAATGACAGGTCTTATTATTAGCGAGATACGATTGAGTCTTGTCTAGTGGCTTGATAAGAGATTGATAGACTCGCAGTTTCTAGGCTTGAGTTATGTGTCGAGGAACTGTTAAACTAATACATAACCTATGGTTGTAGACAAATATGTTGGCAGGTGTTTGGACGTGGGTTCGACTCCCACCGGCTCCATTATTCCTTTGCATTCTTTTGCATTCCTTGGTAAAACGTTGTTAAATCAACGTTTTTTCTTATGCGACTTTCAGTCCGTCTCGCTCCGCTAGGTGCGAGACAAAAAAAAACACCCGCTATGCGGGTGCGCATCGAAGGTTATACCCAAAAAACTCCAAACACGATACAATAAAGGTGTTCAAGCCAATTGTAAAGCGAAAGGAGAAAAATATGGCACAAAAGGCTCATAGTTTATCGCACACAAAGTGGCACTGTTCTATCACATTGTGTTCACCCCTAAGTGTAGACGAAAAGTCATCTATAATCAATATCGAAGTAGTTTAGGCGAAATATTTCATCGCTTGTGTAGTTATAAAGGAGTTGAAATTATCGAGGGTCACTTAATGCCAGACCATGTACATATGTTAGTCAGTATTTCACCAAGGATAAGCGCTTCAAGTTTCATGGAGGATTTAAAAGATTAAAGTGCACTCATGATGTTCGATAAACACGCCAATCTCAAGTACAAGTTTGGGAACCGGCATTTTTGGGCAGAAGGTTATTATGTAAGTACAGTAGGGCTTAATGAAGTTACAATTAAGAAATATATCCAAGATTAAAGAAATTATCCAGTGGATGATTTCTTCACGAGTATGAAAATTTGAGAACGAGTAAAGCATGATATAGCACTAGATAAATTGAGTGTAAAAGAGTATGAGGATCCCTTTAGGGATAGTGGTAAGTAATACTAACGCCTCTTTGAGAGGCAAGTGACGAGTCAAGAGCAATGAGGCTTAAACAACGTGAAGGAGGCTGGGTCAAAGAGTCTCTAAATCAAAAAACGCATAATATTAAGTGTTGAAAACTTGATATTATGCGTTTTATTGTAGGAAGATTTACTTCATTTTCTACTAAAATTAAGTTTTTGAATAACCTCTATTTTAGTAGTTTATATAGTCGCCCTCAATCAGTTTTTGCGATAAGCTTTAATACTATGACTATACCATTCTTGCAGTTCCTTTGATGGTGGTGTCATATAATCACCATACATCTGTGTTAAAAATTGATCATATTTTTTAGGGACTGGTAACATACGGCCTTCAAACTCAGTTAAAATCAGTTCTTTAAAGGTATCAACTGGGAAGATTTCTTTCCTTCCTTCCTTACCAATCCCGATTCCTCCTTCATATTGAGGAGTGTTGGTTGTAGCATTTTTGACTAGTTGATCAATTTTCTTGTAAAAGTAGCGAGGATCGACAAATCGGAGGGCGTACCAGCTACATAATCTTATAAAATCTTTTAATTTGCTATCACCGTGAACTGCGCGTGATTTTTTGATATAAGCTAGTTGACGAAGGGCTACATACTTATAACTCTTGTCGACAATGCTCAAGTCTGTAAAGCGATCAATTGGGAAGACATCGATAAAGAGACTGGTGTCATGACGCTTGTACTTAACATGGTCTTCGATAACAGTAGAAGTATCCAAAATCGATGCGAAATTATGGAAGTACCAAGAAGAAGTGTCGTAGGAGAGAACCTTATAACGTGGATGGTCTTCTTCCTCAATGATCTTCAATAAGCGCTCATAATCTTCACGATAAAGGGAAATATCAATATCATCATCCCAGGGAATCATGCCTTTGTGGCGGATAGCTCCAAGCATGGTTCCATAACTGAGAAAATAAGGAATATTATGTTTCTTACAAGTCTCATCAATATAATCTAGCAGGGCTAGTTGAATTTCTTTAATTTCTTCTTTTTCTAAATATTGCATCCTAATCCTCCAATTTGTAGGCATGAAATTCATGACTGTAGAAGCGTTTTTCTTCAGGTGGCAAGGTCATATAATCCCCATAAAATTGTGTCAAAATAGTATCATATTTTTCAGGTGCGGGAAGGCTTAAATTCTCAAAGGGCAAATCGATTGTTTTATCAAAAGTACCACTTGGAAAGATTTCCTTTTCCTTAAATTTAGAAGGGATAAAGGCCGTATACTGCCCATTCTCACGACTATATTTTTGAATTTCTTTCTCTATTTTATGTGCGAAGTAACGAGGAGAAACAGGTCGAAGGAGCAACCAAAAGGCTGTTCGTATCCAATCTTTTAAAAGGCTATCCTTATAGACAATATTTTTGTGTTTACTGAAAGACAGAAGTTTAAAACTTTCCAGTTTATAACAAGTATCAATGACCTTAGGATCATCAAAGCGATCCATAGGGAAAATGTCGATAAAAACACCTGACTCATAGGTTTTTGTATTTCGAGTATCGATTATTTTAGTCGTACTGTCTGTTATTTTGATAAAGTTGTTAAAGTAGTTTTTATCTGTTTCCAAGGATAAAAGTTTGTATTTACTTTTTTCCTTTTGAAAAATGTTTATAAATCGTTGGTAGTCTTCTCGAGGCATGGATAAATCAATATCGTCGTCCCAAGGGATAAAGCCCTCATGTCGAACTGCCCCAATCAGAGTCCCGTAGTTAATAATATAGTTGATATTGTGCTTTTTACAGAGAGTATCAATATAATCCAAAATTTCTAATTCAATTTGTTTGGCATCTTCAATGGTTAGTTGTTTCATTCTAAACTCCTATGATCTTTTGAATTTATTTTTTAAGGCTAGGACATGGTTTAAAAATTCATAGAAAATGCTATCTTTTGTGAAGACAAGTAGACTAATATAAGAGATGGCTGATAGCAAGACAATCAAACCAGTATTAATCAAAAATGGCAAATTAATGACCATATCCACGGGATATAAGAAATTGATCAGGAAATAAATTCCTACAAAGGAAAGTGAAAAGAGCGAGTATCGAACAGTATAGCTAAAGATATGTCCCAAGTGAATAAGTTGTTTTCTATGGATGAAAATGATATAGAAAACAAGTAGAGAGGCCTCTGATAGCATAGTTGTCAGTAAGTAGTACTCAGGAGCCACGATGTGGTTGAAAAAGAGGAGACTATTTAAGCCCAAATTGAGTAATCCTGCAAAGACTGTATAGACTGTGATTCGTTTTTCATAGCCATTTGTAAAGAGAATTTGGGAACCAAGAATGGTATCCAGTGCCAGGATAATCGTACGAAAAGCGAAGAGAGAGGTTAAGATACCACCTCCGATATATTTTTCACTACCGTAAAGTAGGATGGCATTTGGTCCTAAAACCATGAGTCCAAAGCTCAGTGGAATGATAAAGAAGTTAAAGATTCGACTGCCTCTATTAACTAGGGCGACATAGGCTTCTTTGTCTCCTTTCCCCAGATAGTAACTGAGACGGGGTACACTCACTCCAATTGCACCAGTTACAACACCAGCTATAACGGTCACAATTCGTTGAGCCATAGTATAGTAACTAACGTTGACATCAATCCCTGTTTTAACGAGGAAGAGACGATCCAAAAAAGTGAAGAGCATATTGGCATTGGCGAAGACCAACATGGCTGTCAAAGGGAGAAAGAGTGGTTTAAAATCACTTAGGTGAATTCTAACAAGTTTGATGTCTCTTTTTATCCAAAAATAACTAATCAGGTAGTTAATCAGTGTCGATAAACTCATCACAAGTGTATAGACAACAATATCGTGCTCATTTTTGACAAAAAGGAAAATAGAGACCAACATCAGGATACGGATGAAGGCAGTCTTGTAAAAGAGAAAACTGTAATTTTCCAGAGCTTCATTGACCCATTCGATTGAAAAAATCTGGGCAATGAGTTGAATCCCCATAACAAGGTAGACTTTTTTGACGATTGGATTATCAGTAAAGAAGAGAGGATAAGCTAGGATATAGACCGCAG
Source organism: Streptococcus mitis (assembly GCA_009496085.1). Classification (GTDB taxonomy): domain Bacteria; phylum Bacillota; class Bacilli; order Lactobacillales; family Streptococcaceae; genus Streptococcus; species Streptococcus mitis_BY. The sequence goes on from WIJN01000017.1 coordinate 19,920, forward strand.
TGGTCAAAATTGTACAAACTATGCACAAATAAAAAAGACTAGAGAAGGTTCTATTCAGATCTTTTTTGTTATCCTTAACATTACTGATGGCCCGTAAACCGTAGTTATAGACTCCATAAGTTGCAAAGGGTAAGAAAAATGACAAAATTGTGTCGACTGAGTTGAAGTAACCATAGTCAGTTCGGTCTAAGACACGCGCGACATAGGTACCAGTTAAGATGGGAAAAATAATATTCAAGACACGAATTCCCATGTAAGATAGAGCATTTAATTTTATACTTTTCATTCAATTTACCTCGTTTTTCATTATATCATAAAGTCAGCTAATAAGAAATGAAGGGCAGTAAATCAAGTAATTACTTTGAAGTTTCAAAGCTTAATTTTAAGTTTTTTTTAAGGAAAGTATATTATTCTGAAGAACTCTAAAATTTCACAGCTATTTATTAGTAATGACTACAGAATTCCTGGTCATTACTAGAAATAGACTAGTTTCTTTGAATAATAGAACTCATTAATCCTCCTATTCTAGAACGGGAGGACCGGTATTTCTTTCATGATAGGACTAGATTGTGGTATAATAGAGAGAATAAGTTTTTTTAGTAAGACAAAGGAGAAAATAGATGATTTATGCAGGAATTCTTGCTGGTGGAACTGGCACACGCATGGGGATCAGTAACTTGCCAAAACAATTTTTAGAGCTAGGTGATCGACCTATTTTGATTCATACAATTGAAAAATTTGTCTTGGAACCAAGTATTGAAAAAATTGTAGTTGGTGTTCATGGAGACTGGGTTTCTCATGCAGAGGATCTTGTAGATAAATATCTACCTCTTCATAAGGAACGTATCATCATTACAAAAGGTGGTGCTGACCGTAATACGAGTATTGAGAAAATCATTGAAGCTATCGATGCTTATCGTCCGCTTACTCCAGAGGACATCGTTGTTACCCACGATTCTGTTCGTCCATTTATTACGCTGCGCATGATTCGGGAAAATATCCAACTTGCTCAAAATCATGACGCAGTGGACACAGTGGTAGAAGCGGTTGATACCATCGTTGAAAGTACCAACGGTCACTTCATTACAGATATTCCAAATCGTGCTCATCTCTATCAAGGGCAAACACCTCAAACATTCCGTTGCAAGGACTTCATGGATCTTTATGGTTCTCTCTCTGCTGAAGAGAAGGAAATCTTGACAGATGCATGTAAAATCTTTGTCATCAAAGGAAAAGATGTGGCCTTGGCCAAGGGTGAATATTCAAATCTTAAAATCACAACAGTGACAGATTTGAAGATTGCAAAAAGTATGATTGAGAAAGACTAGTGATATGATTAATCAAATTTATCAACTGACTAAGCCAAAGTTTATCAATGTCAAATACCAGGAAGAGGATATTGACCAAGAGAATCATATCCTCATCCGCCCTAATTATATGGCGGTCTGTCATGCGGATCAGCGTTACTATCAAGGAAAACGGGATCCAAAGATTTTGAATAAAAAACTTCCAATGGCAATGATTCACGAGTCATGTGGAACCGTTATTTCTGATCCGACAGGAACCTATGAGGTTGGGCAAAAAGTTGTCATGATTCCCAATCAGCCTCCTATGCAGAGCGATGAAGAATTCTATGAGAACTACATGACAGGGACCCATTTCTTGTCTAGTGGATTTGATGGCTTTATGAGAGAGTTTGTTTCTCTCCCTAAAGACCGTGTGGTGGCTTATGATGCTATTGAAGACACGGTTGCAGCCATTACAGAGTTTGTCAGTGTTGGCATGCATGCCATGAATCGCTTATTGACCCTTGCTCATAGCAAGCGGGACCGAATCGCCGTTATCGGAGATGGAAGTTTAGCTTTTGTGGTTGCCAATATTATTAACTATACTCTACCAGAAGCAGAGATTGTGGTTATTGGTCGTCACTGGGAAAAATTGGAACTCTTCTCTTTTGCTAAAGAATGTTATATTACTGATAATATTCCTGAAGATTTGGCCTTTGACCATGCTTTTGAGTGTTGTGGTGGTGATGGTACTGGACCAGCTATTAATGATTTGATTCGCTACATTCGTCCTCAGGGAACGATTCTCATGATGGGTGTTAGCGAGTATAAAGTCAATCTCAATACACGCGATGCCCTAGAAAAGGGCTTGCTCTTGGTTGGTTCCTCTCGTTCTGGTCGCATTGATTTTGAAAATGCCATCCAAATGATGGAAGTCAAGAAATTTGCCAATCGTCTTAAAAATATCCTTTATCTAGAAGAACCTGTAAGAGAAATTAAAGATATTCACCGTGTCTTTGCTACCGATTTAAACACAGCCTTTAAAACTGTGTTTAAGTGGGAAGTATAAGTGCTGGAGGTTAATTGTGGAGAAAATCATTAAAGAAAAAATTTCTTCCCTACTTAGTCAAGAAGAGGAAGTCCTCAGTGTTGAACAGCTGGGGGGAATGACCAATCAAAACTATTTGGTCAAAACAACAAATAAGCAATACATTGTTAAATTCTTTGGTAAAGGGACAGAAAAGCTGATCAATCGTCAAGATGAAAAGTACAATCTTGAACTACTAAAAGATTTAGACTTAGATGTAAAAAATTATCTTTTTGATATTGAAGCTGGTATCAAAGTAAATGAGTATATCGAATCTGCGATTACACTTGATTCAACTACAATCAAGACCAAGTTCGATAAAATTGCTCCAATTTTACAAACTATCCATGCTTCTGGCAAGGAATTAAGAGGAGAATTTGCTCCTTTTGAAGAAATCAAAAAATATGAATCCTTGATTGAGGAAAAAATTCCTTATGCTAACTATGAAGCAGTTAGAAAAGAAGTCTTCTCCTTAGAGAAAAGACTGGCTGACTTAGGTGTTGACAGAAAATCTTGTCATATCGATTTGGTGCCTGAAAACTTTATTGAATCACCTCAAGGACGTCTATATCTGATTGACTGGGAATATTCATCAATGAACGATCCAATGTGGGATTTGGCTGCCCTCTTTTTAGAGTCCGAATTCACTCCCCAAGAGGAAGAAGCTTTCTTATCTCACTACGAGAGTGCCCAAACACCTGTCTCTCGTGAAAAGATTGCTATTTATAAAATTTTACAAGATGCTATTTGGAGTTTATGGACAGTTTATAAGGAAGAGCAAGGCGCAGATTTTGGTGACTATGGTGTAAGTCGTTACCAAAGAGCTGTTAAAGGTTTGACATATTATGGAGGTTCAGATGAAAAATAAAAATGGAGTTTCTTTTGGTCTACTCTCAGGTATTTTCTGGGGGTTAGGTCTAACAATTAGTGCTTATATCTTTTCAATTTTTACAGATTTGTCACCATTTGTGGTGGCTGCTGCTCACGATTTCTTGAGTATCTTTATCTTACTAGCTTTTCTTTTAGTAAAAGAAGGAAAAGTTCGTCTCTCAATTTTTTTAAATATTCGCAATGTTAGTGTGATTATCGGAGCCTTGCTAGCTGGTCCTATCGGTATGCAGGCCAATCTTTATGCGGTTAAGTATATTGGAAGTTCCTTAGCTTCATCGGTATCTGCTATCTACCCTGCAGTTTCAGTTTTATTGGCTTTCTTCTTTTTGAAGCACAAGATTTCAAAAAATACTGTGTTTGGTATTGTCTTGATTATTGCAGGGATTATTGCTCAGACCTATAAGGTTGAACAGGTCAATTCCTTCTACATTGGGATTCTCTGTGCTTTGGTTTGTGCCATTGCATGGGGAAGCGAGAGTGTTCTTAGCTCTTTTGCCATGGAAAGTGAATTGAGTGAAATCGAAGCTCTCTTGATTCGTCAAGTGACTTCATTCTTGTCTTATCTTGTGATTGTGCTCTTCTCTCATCAGTCATTTGCAGAAGTGGCCAATGGACAATTACTAGGTCTTATGATTGTCTTTGCAGCCTTTGATATGATTTCTTACTTGGCTTATTATATCGCTATCAATCGCTTGCAACCAGCCAAGGCTACAGGTTTGAACGTGAGTTATGTAGTTTGGACAGTCTTGTTTGCAGTTGTTTTCTTGGGTGCACCGCTAGATATGCTGACAATTATTACGTCACTTGTCGTTATTGCTGGAGTTTATATTATTATTAAAGAATAAAGGAGATTCGTGTGAAAGCCATCATCTTAGCAGCGGGATTGGGAACTCGCTTGCGTCCTATGACTGAAAATACCCCTAAAGCCTTGGTTCAGGTTAATCAAAAACCTTTAATTGAATACCAAATTGAGTTTCTCAAAGAAAAAGGGATCCATGACATTATCATCATCGTTGGTTATCTTAAAGAACAATTCGATTACTTGAAAGAGAAATATGGAGTTCGCCTTGTTTTCAATGATAAATACGCTGACTACAATAACTTTTACTCTCTCTATCTTGTAAAAGAAGAATTGGCCAATAGCTATGTTATCGATGCCGATAATTATCTCTTTAAAAATATGTTCCGCAATGATTTGACACGTTCGACTTATTTTAGTGTTTATCGTGAAGATTGTACCAACGAATGGTTCTTGGTCTATGGAGATGACTACAAGGTTCAAGACATTACTGTTGATAGTAAGGCAGGCCGCATCCTTAGTGGTGTATCCTTCTGGGATGCTCCAACTGCAGAAAAGATTGTCAGCTTTATCGATAAGGCTTATGCAAGTGGTGAATTTGTTGATCTTTACTGGGACAATATGGTTAAGGATAATATCAAAGAGCTAGATGTCTATGTTGAAGAATTAGAAGGCAACAGCATCTATGAGATCGATAGTGTCCAAGACTATCATAAATTAGAAGAAATTCTTAAAAACGAAAATTAAAGATTCCAACATCTGGCTGAAATAGTCGGATGTTTTTTTGATTTTTTACGAATAAATAGATGAGTAGAAAAAGAAATGGAGATATTTATGAAAATCACAAACTATGAAATCTATAAGTTAAAAAAATCAGGTTTGAGCAATCAACAGATTTTGAAAGTGCTAGAATACGGTGAAAATGTTGATCAAGAACTGTTGTTGGGTGATATTGCAGATATATCAGGTTGCCGAAATCCAGCTGTTTTTATGGAACGTTATTTTCAGATAGACGATACGCATTTGGAGAAGGAGTTTCAAAAATTTCCATCTTTCTCTATTTTAGATGACTGTTACCCTTGGGATTTGAGTGAAATATATGATGCACCTGTGCTTTTATTTTACAAGGGAAATCTTGACATCTTGAAATTTCCTAAGGTAGCAGTCGTAGGAAGTCGTGCTTGTAGCAAACAGGGAGCTAAGTCAGTTGAAAAAGTCATTCAGGGCTTGGAAAATGAACTGGTTATTGTCAGTGGCTTAGCCAAGGGTATCGATACAGCAGCTCATATGGCAGCTCTTCAGAATGGCGGCAAAACCATTGCAGTGATTGGAACAGGACTGGATGTGTTTTATCCTAAAGCAAATAAACGTTTGCAAGATTACATCGGCAATGACCATCTGGTTCTCAGTGAATATGGACCTGGCGAACAACCTCTGAAATTTCATTTTCCTGCCCGTAATCGCATCATTGCTGGACTTTGTCGAGGTGTGATTGTAGCAGAGGCTAAGATGCGTTCAGGTAGCCTCATTACTTGTGAGAGAGCAATGGAAGAAGGGCGAGATGTCTTTGCTATTCCTGGTAGTATTTTAGATGGACTATCAGACGGTTGCCATCATTTGATTCAAGAAGGGGCAAAATTGGTCACCAGCGGGCAGGATGTTCTTGCAGAATTTGAATTTTAATACTCTTCGAAAATCTCTTCAAACCACGTCAGCTTCCATCTGCAACCTCAAAACAGTGTTTTGAGCAGCCTGCGGCTAGCTTCCTAGTTTGCTCTTTGATTTTCATTGAGTATAAGAAGAAAGTCCGCTTACTAGACAAACTTTTCTTCTATTATAGTAGCTAAGTCTTGACAGGGTTCAAAAAATGGTTTACACTTTATAAAGTTTATTACTTTGAAAAGGTGTGATACTGTGGCTACGGCAACAAAAAAGAAAAAATCAACAGTTAAAAAAAATCTAGTAATCGTGGAGTCACCTGCTAAGGCGAAAACGATTGAAAAATATCTAGGCCGAAACTACAAGGTTTTAGCCAGTGTCGGGCATATCCGTGATTTGAAGAAATCCAGTATGTCCGTCGATATTGAAAATAATTATGAACCGCAATATATCAATATCCGAGGAAAAGGACCTCTTATCAATGACTTGAAAAAAGAAGCTAAAAAAGCTAATAAAGTCTTTCTGGCGAGTGACCCGGACCGTGAAGGAGAAGCGATTTCTTGGCATTTGGCTCACATTCTCAACTTAGATGAAAATGATGCCAACCGTGTGGTCTTCAATGAAATCACCAAGGATGCGGTCAAAAATGCTTTTAAAGAACCACGCAAGATTGATATGGACTTGGTCGATGCCCAACAGGCTCGTCGTGTCCTAGACCGCTTGGTAGGATATTCGATTTCGCCTATTTTGTGGAAGAAGGTCAAGAAGGGCTTGTCAGCAGGTCGCGTTCAGTCTATTGCGCTTAAGTTAATCATTGACCGTGAGAATGAAATTAATGCCTTCCAACCAGAAGAATATTGGACAATTGATGGCGTCTTTAAAAAGGGAACCAAGCAATTTCAGGCTTCCTTCTATGGAGTGGATGGTAAAAAGCTGAAACTGACTAGCAATGATGAGGTCAAGGAAGTCTTGTCTCGTCTGACTAATAAAGACTTTTCAGTGGATCAGGTGGATAAGAAAGAGCGCAAACGCAATGCTCCATTACCCTATACCACTTCATCTATGCAGATGGATGCTGCCAATAAAATCAATTTCCGTACTCGAAAGACCATGATGGTTGCCCAACAGCTTTATGAAGGGATTAATATTGGTTCTGGTGTGCAAGGTTTAATTACCTATATGCGTACCGATTCGACTCGTATCAGTCCAGTGGCGCAAAATGAAGCAGCAAATTTCATTACGGACCGTTTTGGTAGCAAGTATTCTAAGCATGGTAGCAAGGTCAAAAATGCTTCTGGAGCTCAGGATGCCCACGAGGCTATTCGTCCGTCTAGTGTCTTTAATACACCTGAAAGCATCGCTAAGTATCTGGATAAGGATCAGCTCAAGCTTTATACTCTTATTTGGAATCGTTTTGTAGCGAGTCAGATGACAGCTGCTGTCTTTGATACCATGGCTGTTAAATTGTCTCAAAATGGGGTTCAATTTGCTGCCAATGGTAGTCAGGTTAAGTTTGATGGTTATCTTGCCATTTATAATGATTCTGATAAGAATAAGATGTTACCAGATATGGCTGTTGGAGATGTGGTTAAGCAGGTGAATAGCAAACCAGAGCAACATTTCACTCAACCGCCTGCTCGTTATTCTGAAGCGACCCTTATCAAGACCTTGGAGGAAAATGGGGTTGGACGTCCGTCAACCTACGCACCAACCATTGAAACTATTCAGAAACGTTACTATGTTCGCCTTGCAGCCAAACGTTTTGAGCCGACAGAGTTGGGAGAAATTGTTAACAAGCTCATCGTTGAATATTTCCCAGATATCGTAAACGTGACCTTTACAGCTGAAATGGAAGGCAAACTGGATGACGTCGAAGTCGGAAAAGAGCAGTGGCAACGTGTTATAGACGCCTTTTACAAACCATTCTCTAAAGAAGTCGCCAAAGCTGAAGAAGAAATGGAGAAAATCCAGATCAAGGATGAACCAGCTGGATTTGACTGTGAAGTGTGTGGCAGTCCAATGGTTATTAAACTTGGTCGATTTGGTAAGTTCTACGCTTGTAGCAATTTCCCAGATTGCCGTCATACCCAAGCAATCGTGAAAGAAATCGGTGTTGAGTGTCCAAGTTGTCATCAGGGACAAATCATTGAGCGTAAAACAAAGCGTAACCGCCTCTTCTATGGTTGCAACCGCTATCCAGACTGTGAGTTTACCTCTTGGGACAAGCCTGTTGGTCGTGACTGTCCAAAATGTGGCAACTTCCTCATGGAGAAAAAAGTCCGTGGTGGTGGCAAGCAGGTTGTTTGTAGCAAGGGTGACTACGAAGAAGAAAAGATTAAATAAGAGGAGAGTCCTGAAAGTGAATTTCAGGCTCTTTTGATTAGTGCTTGACAAAATTCATCATTTTATGCGAAACTAGAAGGAGATTATTTTAACTAGGAGAAGTTATGCGTCTTATCTATCTAATTATTGGTTTTTTATCACTGGCCTTGGCTATTGTTGGGGTTGTTTTACCCTTATTGCCTACAACGCCTTTTCTTTTGTTGTCTATTGCTTGTTTCTCCAGAAGTTCCAAGCGCTTCGAAGATTGGCTTTATCATACCAAGCTCTATCAAGCATATGTAGCTGATTTTCGCGAGACTAAGTCTATTGCGCGTGAACGAAAGAAAAAAATTATCGTATCTATCTACATCTTGATGGGAATTTCCATTTATTTTGCTCCTCTCTTACCAGTCAAAATCGGTCTGGGAGCTTTGACCATCTTTATCACCTATTATCTCTTCAAGGTCATTCCGGACAAAGAATAAAAAATAGTAACTATTTTCCTTGATATAAATGAAAGCATATTCAAAATAATATGATATAATAAATTCAAAGTAATATTCAAGGAGAATCAAATGATTTACGAATTTTGTGCTGAAAATGTGACCTTGCTTGAAAAAGCGATGCAGGCTGGAGCTCGTCGAATCGAACTTTGTGACAATCTAGCAGTTGGTGGGACAACGCCCAGCTATGGAGTGACCAAGGCAGCAGTTGAATTGGCAGCCAACTACGATAGTACCATTATGACTATGATTCGTCCACGTGGTGGAGACTTTGTTTATAATAATCTTGAAATAGCAATCATGCTAGAAGACATTCGTTTGACTGCTCAGGCTGGAAGTCAAGGGGTTGTATTTGGGGCTTTAACTGCTGATAAGAAGTTGGATAAGGCTAATCTAGAGAAGTTAATTGCTGCATCAAAAGGAATGGAAATTGTCTTCCACATGGCCTTTGATGAATTGAGTGATGATGATCAACTGGAAGCTATTGACTGGCTTAGTCAAGTTGGAGTCACTCGTATCTTGACTCGTGCGGGTGTGTCTGGCGATTCACTAGAAAAGCGTTTTGTTCACTATCACAGAATTTTGGAACATGCTAAAGGTAAGATTGAAATTCTACCAGGTGGGGGGATTGACTTGGACAACCGTCAAATCTTTATCGACCAGCTTGGCGTGACACAATTGCACGGAACCAAGGTTGTCTTTTAAAAAATAGAAAGGAACTGCTAGCTTTGGGTAGCAGTTTTCGCTTATGTTTGAAATATTTAAATCCTATCAGCTTAATCAAGAAAAAGCTCATGCCTATGGTTTTGTAGAAAATGGGGGAGTCTGGACCTTTAGTTATGAGATTTTACAGGGTGACTTCATCATGACTGTATTTATCACCTCTGATGATGTGTACTTTCAAGTCTTTGACCAGGAGACTGGTGACCTCTATCCTCAAGTTCATATGGAAAGTATGAGAGGAAGTTTTGTCGGAAATGTCCGTGAGGCTTGTTTGGAGATTCTTTACCAGATTCGAGAGGCTTGTTTTGAGGTACAGGATTTTATCTTCCCTCAGACTAAACGAATCATGACTCAAGTTCAGGAAAAGTATGCTAATCAGTTGGAGTATTTGTGGGAAAAATCACCTGATACAGCCGTATTACGTCATGAAGGGAATCAAAAGTGGTATGCCGTCTTGATGAAAATCTCTTGGGATAAGCTGGAAAAGGTCAGAGAAGGACAAGTGGAAGCAGTCAATCTCAAACATGACCAAGTAGCTGACTTACTTTCAAAAAAGGGAATTTATCCAGCTTTTCATATGAATAAACGCTACTGGATTAGTGTGGCGCTTGATGATACTTTATCAGATGAAGAAGTACTGGAATTGATAGAAAGAAGCTGGAATTTAACTATTAAAAAATGAAACATTTCAAGAATTTTCAATTAGCAAAATATTCTCTACTGAAGAAATTTTCAGAAAATATTGGATTTTTTCTTGACAACTACTTTTGCCTATGCTAAAATACTAAACAAGATATCAAACGAAGGAGAAAGTCAAACATGAAAACAGCTAAGTTTAATCAATTTGCTTTGTTGTTGAGGTACTCGGGCTAGTGCAAAATGCATTAGTCCTGTTTGGCTTACCAAGCGGGAGTAAATCAACATCTCGCTTGGGTTTCTGAGCGAGATGTTTTTTTACAATCAAATTTGGAAAAGGGGAAATCACATGAGAACAGTTGAATTTCTAGATACTAGCCTTCGGGATGGAGAGCAGACACCGGGCGTTAATTTTTCAATCAAGGAAAAAATTGCCATTGCAAGACAGTTGGAGAAATGGGGCATTTCAGCCATCGAAGCTGGTTTTCCAGCGGCTAGCCCAGACTCATTTACGGCAGTGCAGGAGATTGCTAAGGTCTTGAAGAAAACAGCGGTGACTGGTTTGGCACGCTCTGTCAAGTCTGATATTGATGCTTGTTACGAAGCCCTCAAGGATGCCAAATATCCACAGGTTCACGTCTTTATCGCTACCAGTCCGATACACCGAAAGTATAAGCTCAATAAGAGCAAGGAAGAGATTCTAGAAGCTATTAAGGAGCATGTTTCCTATGCCCGTTCTAAGTTTGAAGTGGTCGAATTTTCTCCTGAGGATGCGACTAGAACAGAGTTGGATTTCCTCCTGCGAGTTGTTCAAACAGCGGTAGATGCAGGGGCAACCTATATCAATATTCCTGACACGGTTGGTTTTACCACACCAGAGGAATATGGGAATATCTTCAAGTATCTGATTGACAATGTTAAAACCGACCGTCAGATTATCTATTCGCCTCACTGTCATGATGACCTCGGAATGGCAGTAGCTAATAGCCTTGCTGCCGTCAAGAATGGGGCAGGACGTGTTGAAGGAACTATCAACGGTATTGGTGAGAGAGCTGGAAATGCTGCTTTGGAAGAAATAGCAGTTGCTCTCAATATTCGCCAAGATTACTACCAAGCAGAGACCAGTATTATCCTAAATGAGAGCATCAATACGTCCGAAATGGTCTCTCGCTTCTCAGGAATTCCAGTTCCAAAAAATAAGGCGATTGTTGGAGGAAATGCCTTCTCTCATGAATCGGGTATTCACCAAGATGGAGTCCTTAAAAATCCTCTTACTTATGAGATTATCACCCCTGAATTGGTCGGTGTCAAGAGTAACAGTCTTCCGCTTGGAAAATTATCAGGTCGTCATGCCTTTGTAGAAAAACTGAGAGACTTAGCCCTAGATTTTACAGACGAGGATATCAAGCCACTCTTTGCTAAGTTCAAGGCATTGGCCGACAAGAAACAAGAAATCACAGATGCAGATATTCGTGCTCTGGTAGCTGGAACCATGGTTGAAAATCCAGAAGGATTCCACTTTGATGATTTACAGCTTCAAACTCATGCGGAAAATGACATTGAAGCGCTTGTTAGCCTGGCTAATATGGATGGTGAGAAAGTCGAATTTAATGCGACAGGGCAAGGTTCTGTTGAAGCTATCTTCAATGCTATCGACAAATTCTTCAATCAATCTGTTCGCTTGGTGTCCTACACTATCGATGCGGTAACAGATGGAATCGATGCCCAAGCTCGGGTCTTGGTCACTGTTGAAAATAGAGATACAGAAACTATTTTTAATGCAGCAGGTCTTGATTTCGATGTGTTGAAGGCTTCTGCTATTGCCTATATCAATGCTAATACTTTTGTTCAAAAAGAGAATGCTGGTGAGATGGGACGCAGTGTTTCCTATCGCGACATGCCTAGTGTGTAAAGGAGAATGCTATGACAAAGAAAATAGTAGCTCTAGCAGGGGATGGGATCGGTCCAGAAATCATGGAGTCTGGGTTAGAGGTTCTGGAAGCCCTAGCTGAAAAAACAGGTTTTGACTATGAGATTGATAGACGACCTTTTGGAGGTGCAGGTATCGATGTTGCAGGGCATCCCTTACCTGATGAAACCCTCAAGGCAAGTAGAGAAGCAGATGCCATTCTCCTAGCAGCTATCGGTAGTCCTCAGTATGATGGAGCAGCGGTTCGCCCTGAACAAGGCTTGCTGGCTCTTCGTAAGGAACTCAATCTCTATGCTAATATTCGCCCAGTTAAGATTTTTGAGAGTATCAAGCATTTGTCACCTCTCAAACCAGAACGAATTGCTGGTGTAGACTTTGTCGTGGTGCGTGAGTTGACAGGCGGGATTTACTTTGGAGATCATATTCTTGAAGAGCGAAAAGCGCGTGATATCAACGACTATAGCTATGAGGAAGTGGAGCGGATTGTTCGTAAATCCTTTGAGATTGCAAGAAATCGGAGAAAAATCCTTACCAGCATTGATAAGCAAAATGTGTTGGCAACATCAAAACTCTGGCGGAAAGTAGCTGAGGAGGTCGCACAGGATTTCCCAGATGTAACCTTGGAGCACCAGCTAGTCGACTCAGCTTCCATGCTTATGATTACCAATCCTGTTAAGTTTGATGTCATCGTGACGGAGAATCTTTTCGGCGATATCTTATCTGATGAATCAAGCGTTCTATCTGGCACACTTGGGGTTATGCCATCAGCCAGTCATTCTGAAAATGGACCAAGCCTCTATGAGCCAATTCACGGTTCAGCGCCTGATATTGCAGGTCAAGGAATTGCCAATCCTATTTCCATGATTTTATCAGTGGCCATGATGCTGAGAGATAGTTTTGGACGTTATGAGGATGCAGAGCGTATCGAGCATGCTGTTGAGGCAAGTTTGGCAGCTGGAATTTTAACGAGAGATATAGGAGGACAGGCTTCTACCAAGGAAATGACAGAAGCTATTATCGCAAGGTTATGAAGTTAGACGAAAAAATTACTCTAGTCCTCTTGATTTGGAATGTCATGATTTTCATCATTTATGGCATTGACAAATCCAAGGCAAGGAGAAGAGCTTGGCGCATTCCAGAGAAAATCTTACTCATTTTAGCCTTTACTTGTGGTGGTTTTGGGGCCTGGTTAGCAGGAGTTACTTTTCACCACAAGACTAGAAAATGGTACTTTAAAACAGTTTGGTTTCTTGGGATGGTGACCACACTAGTAGCCTTATATTTTATTTGGAGGTAATGGATGGCAGGAAAATCGATTTTTGATAAATTATGGGACCACCATGTCATCACAGGAGAAGAGGGGCAGCCCCAACTCATGTATGTGGACCAGCACTATATCCACGAGGTGACCAGTCCGCAAGCATTTCAAGGACTACGAGACGCAGGTCGCAGATTGAGACGACCGGACTTGACATTTGGCACCTTTGACCATAATGTCCCAACGGTTAATATATACGATATTCGAGATGTCATTTCCAAGGCACAAATTGATAAGCTAGCTGAAAATGTTGAGGAATTTGGAATTGAGCATGCGGCCCACGGTTCTGAAAAACAGGGAATTGTGCACATGGTTGGACCAGAAACAGGACGAACCCAACCAGGAAAATTCATCGTTTGTGGAGACAGCCATACGGCAACCCACGGGGCTTTCGGAGCTATCGCCTTTGGAATTGGGACCAGTGAAGTTGAGCATGTCTTTGCTACCCAAACCCTCTGGCAAGTTAAACCCAAGAAAATGCTGGTGGAATTTACTGGTGTCCCTCAAAAAGGAGTTTATTCTAAGGATTTCATTTTAGCCTTGATTGCCAAGTACGGCGTTGCTTGCGGTGTCGGCTACGTGGTGGAATATCGTGGACAAGCTATTGATACACTGAGCATGGAAGAGCGAATGACCATCTGCAATATGTCCATCGAGTTTGGATCCAAGATGGGAATCATGAATCCAGATCAAACCACCTATGATTATCTCAAGGGACGCGAGTGTGTTCCAGAGAATTTTGAAGTGGCTGTGGCGGATTGGAAAACAATTGTCAGTGATGATGATGCCGTTTACGATAAGGTTATCCAGATGGATGTCTCAGACTTGGCTCCCATGGTAACCTGGGGCACCAATCCTGCTATGGGAGTTGACTTTGACAGTAGTTTCCCAGAAATTAAGGATATGAATGATGAACGAGCCTACAACTACATGGACTTGGAGCCTGGTCAAAAGCCAGCAGATATTGAACTAGGTTATATCTTTATCGGCTCTTGTACCAATGCTCGTCTCAGCGATTTGCAACTGGCTGCGCGATTTGTCAAAGGAAAGAAAATAGCCCCCAATCTAACAGCAATCGTAGTTCCAGGCTCTCGTCCTGTGAAACGAGCTGCTGAGAAGTTGGGCTTAGACAAGATCTTTCTGGATGCTGGTTTTGAGTGGAGAGACCCAGGTTGCTCTATGTGCCTAGGGATGAATCCTGACAAGGTACCTGATGGTGTCCACTGTGCCTCAACCAGCAACCGTAACTTTGAAGACAGACAAGGTTTTGGTGCTAAGACTCATCTCTGCAGTCCAGCCATGGCAGCTGCAGCAGCTATCGCCGGGCGCTTCGTAGATGTTCGGCAAATGCCAGAAGCCCAGTAAGGAGAGGATATGGAGAAATTTACAGTTTATACGGGAACGACCGTTCCTCTCATGAATGATAACATCGATACTGACCAAATCCTACCCAAGCAGTTTCTCAAGTTAATTGATAAGAAAGGCTTTGGTAAGTACCTCATGTATGCTTGGCGTTATCTGGATGATCTCTATACTGAGGACCCAGACTTTGTCTTTAACCGACCTGAATATCGGAAAGCTAGTATTCTCATCTCAGGGGATAACTTTGGGGCAGGGTCTTCGAGGGAACACGCAGCTTGGGCTCTAGCTGACTATGGTTTTAAGGTCGTGATTGCGGGGTCTTTTGGGGATATTCATTACAATAATGAACTCAATAATGGCATGTTGCCCATTATACAGCCCAGAGAGGTTCGAGAGAAACTAGCCCAGCTAAAACCAACCGATCAGGTAACTGTGGACTTGGAACAACAGAAAATCATCTCACCAGTCGGAGAATTCACTTTTGAAATTGATAGCGAATGGAAACACAAGCTCTTAAATGGTTTGGATGATATCGGTATTACCTTGCAGTATGAAGACTTGATTGCTGCTTATGAAAAACAACGACCAGCCTACTGGCAGGATTAGAAAAATAGAAAAGGAAATAGAACTATGATAAAACACATTCAATGGAACGGAACACTTTCACAAGAAGGCTATGATATTTTAAAAGGTGAGGGCGGATGTATCGTTTGCCCTACAAAAGTTGGTTACATCATCATGACTAGCGATAAGGCTGGTCTTGAACGTAAGTTTGAAGCCAAAGAACGTAACCGTAACAAACCAGGTGTTGTTCTCTGTGGTAGCATGGATGAGCTTCGCGCCTTAGCACAACTCAACCCAGAAATTGAAGCCTTCTACCAAAAACATTGGGATGAAGATATTCTTCTTGGTTGTATCCTTCCTTGGAAACCAGAAGCTTTTGAAAAACTCAAAGCATACGGTGATGGTCGTGAAGAGTTGATGACTGACGTGCGTGGTACTAGCTGTTTCGTTATCAAGTTTGGGAAAGCTGGTGAACAATTGGCTGCCAAACTTTGGGAAGAAGGCAAGATGGTTTATGCCTCATCAGCTAACCCATCTGGAAAAGGAAACCGTGGTAAGGTAGAAGGTATCGGAGAACGCATCGAAGGGGCAGTTGACCTTGTTATCGAGGCGGACGACTATGTGGCATCTATCCAGCCTGACAAAACGATTGAAACTCGCTACGAGCAAGGTGTGATGGTCTCTATGGTCGATAAAGACGGCAAACTCATCCCAGAACAAGGAGGAGCACGTTCAACTTCACCAGCTCCGGTTGTAATCCGCAAAGGGCTTGACATTGATAAGATCATGATGCACTTGTCAGATATCTTTAACTCATGGGACTACCGTCAGGGAGAGTATTATTAGGATGTAGAATAATTGGGGAGAAAATAATCTCTCCACTTTTTTGTCTTTGATATAAGTGAAAACCGAACAATACATTTTAATTTATAACATTATTTGACAAAAACTGTACTTTGATTTATAATTAATTAAGGAAACGTCGGAAAAGGCGTAGTGATGCGAGAGCATAGGTAGGTCATTACAAAAGAAACGAGACATCGATATGTTAAATGAATTTCCAATTTTTGATTACGAAGATATTCAATTGATTCCAAATAAATGTGTGATTAAAAGCCGTGCAGAAGCGGACACAAGTGTCACTCTAGGAAATCACACCTTTAAACTACCTGTTGTACCAGCTAATATGCAGACGATTTTGGATGAAAATGTAGCAGAGCAACTAGCTAAAGGGGGTTACTTCTACATTATGCACCGTTTTGATGAGGCAGGACGTGTTCCTTTTATTAAGCGTATGCATGAGCAAGGGCTTATTGCCTCTATATCTGTTGGTGTTAAGGACTATGAGTATGATTTCGTTAGCCAGCTCAAGGTAGATGCTCCAGAATACATCACGATTGATATTGCTCATGGTCATGCAGATAGCGTGATTTCTATGATTCAACACATCAAGAAAGAATTGCCAGATACTTTTGTTATTGCTGGAAATGTGGGAACACCAGAAGCTGTGCGTGAACTTGAAAATGCTGGTGCGGATGCTACTAAGGTTGGAATCGGTCCTGGTAAGGTTTGTATCACCAAGGTCAAGACTGGTTTTGGTACAGGTGGTTGGCAGTTAGCTGCTCTACGCTGGTGTGCTAAGGCTGCACGTAAACCAATCATTGCAGATGGAGGAATTCGTACTCACGGCGATATTGCCAAGTCTATCCGTTTCGGTGCTAGTATGGTCATGATTGGTTCCCTCTTTGCAGGACACATAGAAAGTCCAGGGAAAACGATTGAAGTCGATGGCGAACAGTTCAAAGAATATTACGGTTCAGCCTCACAATATCAAAAAGGTGCTTACAAAAATGTGGAGGGCAAACGAATTTTGCTTCCTGCAAAAGGTCATTTACAAAATACTTTGACTGAGATGGAACAAGACCTTCAAAGTGCTATTTCTTATGCAGGTGGACGTCAGGTTGCTGACCTTAAACACGTTGATTATGTTATCGTGAAAAACTCCATCTGGAATGGGGATGCTTCCCACTAAGACGGCCTATCTCACTAGAAAAAAACTTGTTATTAGAGCAAATTTCTGTTATAATAAAACAAGTTTCCACCCTTAGTGTAATGGATATCACGTAAGATTCCGGTTCTTGAGATGGGGGTTCGATTCCCTCAGGGTGGATGTAAACATCCTAAAAAGCCTTTAATAGGGCTTTTTATTTATCCTGCCTCAAATTTGCCCCTAATACTCTTCGAAAATCAAGTTCAAACCACGTCAGCGTCGCCTTACCGTACTCAAGTACAGCCTGCGGCTAGCTTCCTAGTTTGCTTTTTGATTTTCATTGAGTCTAAAACTAAAAATCCCATTTTAAAGAATGCCCAAATGTTTTCCAGTCCCGTTTTAAAGTGACTCAGGGGGCTTTTTTTGATATAATAAAAAGGACTGTTATCAGTTAGAAAGAGGTTGGTATGAAAGAATTACAAACTGTACTTAAAAACCATTTTGCAATCGAATTTGCAGACAAAAACTTACTGGAGACTGCCTTTACTCATACGAGTTATGCCAATGAGCACCGCCTCTTAAAAATTTCACACAATGAACGCTTGGAATTTTTAGGAGACGCTGTTCTACAGTTATTGATTTCAGAATATCTGTATAAAAAATATCCTAAAAAGCCTGAGGGTGATTTGTCCAAACTCCGTGCCATGATTGTTCGCGAGGAGAGTTTGGCTGGTTTTGCGCGTGATTGCCAGTTTGACCAGTTTATCAAGCTTGGTAAGGGGGAAGAAAAATCGGGTGGTCGCAATCGTGACACCATTCTTGGTGATGCCTTTGAGGCCTTTCTAGGTGCCCTTCTTTTGGATAAGGATGTGGCCAAAGTCAAGGAATTTATCTATCAAGTCATGATTCCTAAGGTTGAAGCAGGCGAGTTTGAGATGATTACAGACTACAAAACCCATCTCCAAGAGTTACTTCAGGTCAATGGGGATGTGGCTATTCGTTATCAGGTAATTTCTGAAACGGGTCCTGCCCACGATAAGGTCTTTGATGTAGAAGTTCTAGTTGAAGGTAAGAGTATTGGTCAAGGTCAAGGTCGTTCTAAGAAATTAGCAGAGCAGGAAGCTGCCAAAAATGCCGTTGAGAAAGGGCTGGATTCATGTATTTAAAGGAAATCGAAATTCAGGGATTCAAGTCTTTTGCTGACAAGACCAAGGTCGTCTTTGACCAAGGTGTAACGGCAGTCGTTGGACCCAATGGATCTGGTAAGTCGAATATTACAGAAAGTCTGCGTTGGGCCTTGGGGGAGTCTAGTGTTAAGAGTCTTCGTGGTGGCAAGATGCCGGATGTCATCTTTGTCGGAACAGAGAGTCGCAAACCGCTCAATTATGCTTCTGTAGTTGTGACTTTGGATAATAATGACAGATTTATCAAGGATGCTGGTCAAGAAATCAGGGTCGAACGTCACATCTATCGCAGTGGAGATAGCGAATACAAGATTGACGGCAAGAAAGTCCGTCTGCGTGATATTCATGACCTTTTCTTGGATACTGGATTGGGACGAGATTCCTTCTCTATCATTTCCCAAGGGAAGGTTGAGGAGATTTTCAATTCTAAGCCTGAAGAACGTCGTGCTATTTTTGAAGAAGCTGCTGGAGTTTTAAAATACAAGACTCGTAGAAAAGAGACAGAGAGCAAATTGCAACAAACTCAGGATAATCTAGACCGCTTAGAGGACATCATCTACGAGTTGGATAATCAAATCAAGCCTCTTGAGAAGCAAGCTGAAAATGCTCGTAAGTTTCTAGACTTGGAAGGTCAACGCAAGGCTATTTATTTAGACGTTCTGGTTGCTCAAATCAAGGAAAATAAGGCAGAATTAGAGTCGACAGAAGAAGAGTTGGCACAGGTTCAGGAACTCTTGATGAGTTACTACCAAAAGCGTGAAAAATTAGAAGAAGAAAACCAAACTCTTAAAAAGCAACGCCAAGATTTACAGGCTGAAATGGCTAAAGACCAAGGCAGTTTGATGGACTTGACCAGTCTGATTAGTGATTTAGAAAGAAAATTAGCCCTATCGAAACTGGAATCTGAGCAAGTAGCTCTGAATCAACAAGAAGCACAAGCCCGTTTGGCTGCTTTGGAGGATAAGAAAAATTCACTCAGTAAAGAAAAAACTGATAAGGAAAGCTCTTTAGCACTTTTAGAGGAAAATCTAGTCCAAAATAATCAAAAACTCAATCGACTAGAAGCTGAATTGCTAGCTTTTTCAGATGATCCTGATCAGATGATTGAGATTTTACGTGAACGCTTTGTAGCCCTTTTACAAGAAGAAGCAGATGTCTCAAACCAGTTGACCCGCATCGAGAATGAGTTGGAAAATAGTCGTCAGCTTTCTCAAAAACAAGCAGATCAACTACAAAAACTCAAAGAACAGCTGGCTACAGCTAAAGAGAAGGCTAGTCAGCAAAAAGACGAGCTTGAAACTGCCAAGGAGCATGTTCAGAAATTATTGGCCGACTATCAAGCTAGTGCCAAGGAGCAAGAGGAGCAGAAAGCTTCCTATCAAGCTCAACAAAGTCAACTATTTGATCGTCTGGACAGTCTTAAAAACAAGCAGGCCAGAGCTCAAAGTTTGGAAAATATCCTGAGAAATCATAGTAACTTTTATGCAGGTGTTAAGAGTGTTCTCCAAGAAAAAGATCGCCTTGGTGGGATTATTGGTGCAGTCAGTGAGCACCTGACTTTTGATGTGCATTATCAAACTGCCCTAGAGATTGCGCTTGGAGCCAGCAGTCAGCATATCATCGTAGAAGATGAAGAGTCGGCAACCAAGGCGATTGATTTCCTCAAACGAAACAGAGCAGGTCGTGCAACCTTTCTTCCTTTGACAACGATCAAGGCGCGTACGATTTCTAGTCAGAACCAAGATGCTATCGCTGCAAGTCCAGGATTTCTGGGCATGGCAGATGAGTTGGTGACATTCGATACTAGACTGGAAGCTATTTTCAAGAATTTGCTAGCCACGACAGCGATTTTTGATACAGTAGAACATGCGCGTGCAGCAGCTCGACAAGTTCGTTATCAGGTTCGTATGGTGACTTTAGACGGTACAGAGTTGCGCACAGGTGGTTCCTATGCAGGTGGTGCCAATCGCCAGAATAACAGTATTTTTATCAAGCCAGAACTGGAGCAATTGCAAAAAGAAATTGCTGAAGAAGAAGCTAGCTTGCGTTCCGAAGAAGCGAGTTTGAAGACCTTACAAGATGAGATGGCTGCATTGACAGAAAGATTAGAAGCTATCAAATATCAAGGAGAGCAGGCTCGTATTCAGGAGCAAGGCTTGTCCCTCGCTTATCAGCAGACCAGTCAGCAAGTCGAAGAATTAGAAACTCTTTGGAAACTCCAAGAAGAGGAATTAGATCGTCTTTCTGAGGGAGATTGGCAAGCGGATAAGGAAAAATGTCAAGAGCGCCTTACTACAATCGCCAGTGAAAAGCAAAATCTGGAAGCTGAGATTGAAGAGATTAAGTCTAACAAAAATGCCATCCAAGAACGTTATCAGAACTTGCAAGAAGAGGTAGCGCAAGCTCGCTTGCTTAAGACAGAACTGCAAGGGCAAAAACGTTACGAAGTTGCGGATATTGAACGTTTAGGCAAGGAATTGGATAATCTGGATATTGAGCAAGAAGAAATCCAACGCCTTCTTCAAGAAAAGGTTGATAATATTGAGAAGGTTGATACAGAACTGCTCAGTCAACAGGCTGAAGAAGCTAAAAACCAGAAAACAAATCTCCAACAAGGTTTGATTCGCAAGCAGTTTGAGTTGGATGATATTGAAGGTCAGCTGGATGATATTGCTAGTCATTTGGACCAGGCTCGCCAGCAGAATGAGGAGTGGATTCGCAAGCAAACACGTGCTGAAGCTAAGAAAGAAAAGGTCAGCGAGCACTTACGCCATTTACAAAGTCAATTAACAGACCAGTATCAGATTAGCTATACTGAAGCACTAGAAAAGGCACATGAATTGGAAAACCTCAATCTGGCAGAGCAAGAGGTGCAGGACTTAGAGAAGGCTATTCGCTCACTAGGTCCTGTCAATATAGAAGCTATTGACCAGTACGAAGAAGTTCACAGCCGCCTGGATTTCCTAAATAGCCAACGAGATGATATTTTGTCAGCGAAAAATCTGCTCCTTGAGACCATTACAAAGATGAATGATGAGGTCAAGGAACGCTTTAAATCAACCTTTGAAGCTATCCGTGAGTCCTTTAAAGTGACCTTCAAGCAGATGTTTGGTGGAGGTCAAGCGGACCTCATTTTGACTGAGGGAGACTTGCTGACAGCTGGGGTTGAGATTTCTGTTCAACCTCCAGGTAAGAAAATCCAGTCTCTTAATCTGATGAGTGGTGGTGAAAAAGCTCTATCGGCTCTTGCCTTGCTCTTCTCCATTATCCGTGTCAAGACCATTCCTTTTGTTATCTTGGATGAGGTGGAGGCTGCGCTGGACGAAGCCAATGTTAAACGCTTTGGAGATTACCTCAACCGTTTTGACAAGGACAGCCAGTTTATCGTCGTCACCCACCGTAAGGGAACCATGGCAGCGGCTGATTCTATCTATGGAGTGACTATGCAAGAATCAGGTGTCTCAAAAATTGTTTCGGTGAAGTTAAAAGATTTAGAAAGTATTGAAGGATGACAATTAAACTAGTAGCAACGGATATGGACGGAACCTTCCTAGATGAGAATGGACGCTTTGATATGGACCGCCTCAAGTCTCTCTTGACTTCCTATAAGGAAAAAGGGATTTACTTTGCAGTAGCTTCGGGGCGTGGATTTCTGTCTTTAGAAAAATTATTTGCTGATGTTCGTGACGACATTATTTTCATCGCGGAAAATGGCAGTTTGGTCGAATATAAAGGTCAAGACTTGTATGAAGCGACCATGTCTCGTGAGTTTTATTTGACGACTTTTGAAAGGCTGAAAACGTCACCTTATGTAGATATCAATAAACTGCTCTTGACGGGGAGAAAAGGCTCTTATGTTCTAGATACGGTTGATGAGACCTATTTGAAAGAGAGCCAGCATTATAATGAAAATATCCAAAAAGTAGCAAGTTTGGAAGATATCACAGATGACATTTTCAAATTTACAACCAACTTCACAGAAGAGACGCTGGAAGCTGGTGAGGCTTGGGTCAATGAAAATGTCCCTGGTGTTAAGGCTATGACAACTGGCTTTGAATCTATTGATATTGTTCTGGACTATGTCGATAAGGGAGTGGCCATTGTTGAATTAGCTAAAAAACTTGGTATCACAATGGATCAGGTTATGGCTTTTGGAGACAATCTAAATGACTTGCATATGATGCAGGTTGTGGGACATCCTGTAGCTCCTGAAAATGCACGACCAGAAATTTTAGAATTAGCAGAGACTGTGATTGGTCACCATAAAGACCAGTCGGTTATAGTTTATATGGAGGGCTTATAATGGCAGATATAAAATTGATCGCATTGGACTTGGATGGGACCTTGCTGACTACTGATAAAAGGTTGACGGATCGTACCAAGGCAACCTTGAAAGCTGCGCGTGATCGTGGTATCAAGGTCGTATTGACAACTGGTCGTCCCTTAAAAGCTATGGATTTCTTTCTCCATGAGCTAGGGACTGACGGCCACGAAGATGAGTATACCATTACTTTTAATGGTGGTTTGGTTCAGAAAAATACAGGTGAAATCCTTGATAAAACAGTCTTTTCATATGATGATGTGGTACGCTTGTATGAGGAAACAGAGAAATTATCACTGCCTCTTGATGCCATCTCAGAAGGAACAGTTTATCAAATCCAATCGGACCAAGAAAGTCTTTATGCCAAATTCAATCCAGCATTGACCTTTGTTCCAGTGGACTTTGAAGATCTATCTAGTCAAATGACCTACAATAAATGCGTGACTGCCTTTGCTCAAGAACCCTTGGATGCAGCCGTTCAGAAGATTTCTCCAGAATTGTTTGACCAATATGAAATCTTTAAATCACGTGAAATGCTGCTAGAGTGGTCACCAAAGAATGTTCATAAAGCAACAGGTTTGGCAAAACTAATCAGCTATCTGGGAATCGACCAAAGTCAAGTTATGGCCTGTGGTGACGAGGCCAATGACCTCTCTATGATTGAATGGGCAGGGCTCGGTGTTGCCATGCAAAACGCTGTTCCTGAAGTCAAAGCAGTCGCAAATGTGGTGACTCCAATGACCAATGATGAAGAAGCTGTTGCCTGGGCTATTGAAGAATATGTGCTAAAGGAGAACTAAGATATGGGATTATTTGACCGTCTATTCGGAAAAAAAGAAGAACCTAAAATCGAAGAAGTTGTAAAAGAAGCTCTGGAAAATCTTGATTTGTCTGAAGATACGGAGCCTGCCCTCACAGAAGCTGAGGAAGTTCCTCAAGAAGAAGCGGAAGTTGAAATTGTTGAACAAGCTGTGCTCCAAGAAGAGGAAATCCAAGACACAGTTGAAGAAAGTCAGGATTCAGAGCCAGCTGTAGAAGTTTCTCAAGAAGAAGTCTCAGAGGAAGAGAATACTGAGCTCCTAGAAACTGTAGAAGAAAATAATTCTGAAGTGCTTGAAGCAGAAAGGCCTCAGGTAGAAGAAACTGTTCAGGAAAAATATGACCGCAGTCTCAAGAAAACTCGTACAGGCTTCGGTGCTCGCTTGAACGCCTTCTTTGCTAATTTCCGCTCTGTTGACGAAGAATTTTTCGAGGAACTGGAAGAACTGCTGATCATGAGTGACGTTGGTGTCCAAGTCGCTTCTAACTTAACTGAGGAGCTACGCTACGAAGCCAAGCTTGAAAACGCCAAGAAACCTGATGCCCTTCGTCGTGTCATCATTGAGAAATTGGTTAAGCTTTATGAAAAGGATGGCAACTACGATGAAAGCATTCACTTCCAAGATGGCTTGACAGTCATGCTCTTCGTCGGTGTGAACGGTGTTGGGAAAACAACTTCTATCGGGAAACTAGCCCACCGCTACAAACAAGCTGGCAAGAAAGTTATGTTGGTTGCGGCAGATACCTTCCGTGCAGGGGCAGTAGCCCAGTTAGTTGAATGGGGCCGTCGTGTAGATGTTCCAGTAGTGACTGGACCTGAAAAAGCTGACCCAGCCAGTGTAGTCTTTGACGGCATGGAACGTGCTGTGGCTGAAGGTATCGATATTCTCATGATTGATACTGCTGGTCGTTTGCAAAACAAAGAAAACTTAATGGCAGAATTGGAAAAGATTGGTCGTATTATCAAACGTGTTGTACCAGAAGCACCGCATGAAACCTTCTTGGCACTTGATGCATCAACAGGTCAGAATGCCTTGGTACAGGCCAAAGAATTTTCAAAAATTACCCCTTTGACAGGAATTGTCTTGACTAAAATTGATGGAACGGCTCGAGGTGGTGTTGTTCTAGCCATTCGTGAAGAACTCAATATTCCAGTTAAGTTGATTGGTTTTGGTGAAAAAATCGATGATATTGGAGAATTTAACTCAGAAAACTTTATGAAGGGTCTCTTAGAAGGCTTAATCTAATCAGAAGCAAAAATCCTGCAAGGTACAAACTTGCAGGATTTTTTTGGCTCTATAATATTTGTAGTGGGTAAATCCCCTATAGATATTATGGAGCCTATTTTGTTGTAGAAAAAAAGTCCCATAAGATCTATAATGAAAAGCAACCAAACCATCATTAGAAAGAATCCTATG
>WIJN01000018.1:0-44312 GCA_009496085.1 Streptococcus mitis
AGCTTCTCTATGCTATATCCTTGTTTTTTAAGTTCATAGATCTGAACTTTATCATCATAAGTTAATTTCATAATAAAAACACCCCAAAAGTTAGATTTTTTCTGTCTAACTTTTGGGGTGCAGTTCAATAATATGCGTTTTTCTTTTTTATTCAACGTGGGTAGTTTGATTGGCAAAGGCGATAATAGCTTGCTTCAACTCATCTCCACTAAGAGTGCGGAACTCTTCAATCTTTTGATCGATGGCTTCTAGAGGCATGACATTCACCTTACCAACGAAAATCTTATCCATAACTTGGTTATCAACCAATTCGGTCGAAACCAAGAGTTCTTCGTATAGTTTTTCACCTGGACGGATTCCAACTTCAACGATTGGAATTTCACTCTCAGTGTGTCCACTTAGAAGGACCATTTTCTTGGCCAAGTCATAAATCTTGACTGGTTTGCCCATATCAAGGATAAAGACTTCTCCATCCTTGGCATAGGCACCAGCATGGATGACCAAACGACTAGCTTCTGGAATAGTCATAAAGTAACGGGTCATGCGGAAGTCTGTCACCGTTACAGGACCACCTTCAGCAATCTGACGTTCAAAGACTGGAATGACACTACCACGGCTACCAAGAACATTCCCAAAACGAACTGCACAGTAGGTGGATTGGCTACGTTGGTTAAAGCCAGTAACAATCAACTCAGCCACGCGCTTGGTTGCTCCCATAACATTAGGTGGATTAACCGCCTTATCCGTTGAAATCATAACCATCTTAGGTACTTTGGCTTCATCAACAGCCCTAGCAACATTGTAGGTTCCACGGATATTGTTTTTGAAGGCTTCTTTTGGATTGCGTTCCATCATCGGAACGTGCTTGTGGGCAGCCGCATGATAAACAATAGCTGGCTTGTACTGCTTAAAGACTTGCAAGAGACGGTCATAGTCTTGAATGTCCGCAATCACAGGTACATAATCAATTCCTTGGAACTTGCGAATCAATTCATGATAAACAAGGTAGATTGAGTTTTCCCCATGACCGAGCAAGACAATGCGTTCAGGATTGAAACGACTAACTTGGCGACAGATTTCAGAACCGATTGAACCACCAGCCCCTGTGACTAATATGGTCTTACCTGTCAGTTCTGCGCCCAGACGCGATTCGTCAAGACGAATTTCCTGACGGCCCAAAAGGTCTATGATATCAATTTTTTGGAACCCAGTACCTGCTTGGTGAAGTCCTTGAACAACAGTTTCAACATTAGGCATCTTGTAACATTTGACATCCAGCTTATTACACATCTGCAAGATACGTTCATATTCTGACGGATCAAGTGACGGAATCGCAACGATAACACGCTCGATTTGATGGCGTTTAGCCAATTCAGGCAGATTGTCATAAGAGCCCAAAACAGGGATTCCACCAAGTTTTTGGCCCTTTTTCTTAGCATCCTTATCCAAAATACCGACAAGTTCCAAATCACTGGTTGGATGTTGGTAGCTATCCATAAAGAGGGCCCCACCATCACCAGCACCAATCAAGAAGGTTCGACGATGTTCTCCATCACCACTACCTTTTTTGCGTCTGGAATAGATTAACTGCCAAGTAATCCGTGGCAATAAAATCAAGAAGGTACTCAACAAGATAAAGAGAATGATGAAACGGATGGAGAAGAGTGGCAAGAAGGCATAGCAGATACTATATGACAAGACGCTGCTCGCAGTCACACCAAAAAAGATTTTCATGAAATCCGTAATCTTGCTGTAACGACTAATACTAGCGTTCAAGCCCCAAAATGCAATCATAAATTGATAAAACAAGAAGGCCAAACTCGTATAGATAATGTAGTCAACAGGTGCTGGATTAATCAAGCCGTAAAATAAGATATAAGATACAATGATGGAAACCACCATACTCAAAATATCAAATACTCCCCAGAAAACCTGTTTTTGTTGTTTATTTAAAATTTCCACCAGATCAATCACATAATCTGTGAGTTTTTTATT
Source organism: Streptococcus mitis (assembly GCA_009496085.1). Taxonomy (GTDB): domain Bacteria; phylum Bacillota; class Bacilli; order Lactobacillales; family Streptococcaceae; genus Streptococcus; species Streptococcus mitis_BY. The sequence goes on from WIJN01000018.1 coordinate 1,996, forward strand.
CATAGAAATTTACTCCTCCTTAAAAGAGCTGAATAGTTATATTGTTATTATAACACTTTTTATCCCGTTTACGATTTGCTACAATCTTTTACTTGCTTTTTCGTAACAGTTTCATAAAAATAAACTGTCTGACAAATCCTGGACAAAGGGCAACAACCATCTGAATCGCAACACTCTTGGCATATTCCAGATAAGAAATTTGTCCTCTCTTCAGCATGCGCTGACGAGCTTGACGATAGAGTTTGAGGTAACGCAGTCCCCCACGACGCTCAAACATCCCTGCCCCAACACGAACCTGACACAAGATTTGATCCAGATTTCCAGTCTTGGCTCCTGCAGCAATCATATTGAGCCAGAGGAGGTCATCCTCCATATAAAGGCCATCCTCATAGTTGCCTGCCTTGAGAACCATATCCTTCTTGAACATGACAGTCATGTGGTTAAAGGCGCTTCTCATTCTTTGATAAGCTACAATATCTGCGTGCTGGGTTGGAACACGACGGTAAGAAACAATCTCATCAGGATTGTCAATAAATTCTGCAATATGTCCACCTAATAAGTCAAGATTGTCCTTCTCCATTAACTGAACCTGTTTCTCAAAACGATCTGGAACAGCTATATCATCCGTATCCATACGGGCAATAATATCATACTGACACTGCAAAACACCGTATCGAAGAGCTAGACCCAAACCTTGATTCTGCTCAAGAGGATAGCGTTTCACTGGAATATCAGACTCAGCTTCCACCTGGTCTAATACCTGATAGAGCTCAGGAGTCAAAGGCCCATCCTCAACCAGAACCAATTCGCTCGGTTTCAGGGTCTGATTTTGAATACTTTTTATGGCATCTCTCAAAAATATCGGATTTTCCTTTACATAGACCGACATCAAGACGCTGATTTTTTGCTTTTCAAGCACAGTTTTTCTCCAATATATAGATTTCCTTCCACTATTTTATCATAATTTTCAAGACTTTCCTATTTTTATCTTGAAAGCCCAAAACCTTACTTGACATTATAGGGAAAAAGCCTTAAAATAAGCTGTTATTAAAATCAGCTAGAAGAGGTATTATATGAAAAAGCAATCACTCTTTTTTGTTCCAGGAATTATCCTGATTGGTGTTTCCTTGCGGACTCCTTTTACTGTTTTACCCATTATTTTGGGAGATATTTCGCAAGGTCTAGGAGTAGAAGTTAGTTCGCTTGGTATCTTGACCAGCCTTCCTCTCCTTATGTTTACCCTCTTCTCTCTATTTTCTACCCGACTGGCTCAGAAAATTGGCTTAGAACATCTCTTTACCTACAGCCTCTTCTTCTTGACTATCGGTTCTCTGATTAGACTAATCAATCTGCCCCTGCTCTATCTAGGAACCTTGATGGTTGGGGCAAGTATCGCAGTTATCAATGTTCTACTTCCTAGTCTTATCCAAGCTAATCAGCCAAAGAAGATTGGTTTTCTGACCACCTTATATGTAACTTCTATGGGGATTGCAACAGCTCTGGCTTCCTATCTAGCTGTGCCTATTACACAGGCCAGTTCTTGGAAAGGACTTATCATCCTCCTTACCCTGCTCTGTCTAGCAACTTTTTTGGTCTGGCTCCCTAATCACCGCTATAATCACAGATTAGCTCCACAAACCAAACAAAAAAGCAAAACAAAGGTCATGCGTAATAAACAGGTCTGGGCAGTGATTGTCTTTGCAGGTTTTCAATCCTTGCTCTTTTACACAGCTATGACCTGGCTACCTACAATGGCCATCCACGCAGGCCTATCCAGTCACGAAGCTGGCTTGCTGACCTCTATCTTCTCTCTGATTAGTATTCCTTTTTCAATGACCATCCCAAGCCTAACAACCAGCTTATCTACTCGCAATCGTCAGCTCATGCTCACTCTGGTTTCACTGGCTGGTGTAGTCGGCATTTCCATGCTCTTTTTCCCAGTCGGTAATTTCTTTTACTGGCTTGCCATCCATCTCCTCATCGGAACCGCAACCAGCGCCCTCTTCCCTTATCTCATGGTCAACTTTTCACTCAAGACAAGCGCTCCTGAAAAGACAGCCCAATTGTCCGGCCTATCTCAAACAGGAGGCTATATTCTAGCAGCCTTTGGGCCAACCCTCTTTGGTTACAGTTTTGACCTTTTCCACTCTTGGGTGCCAGCTGTAGCTGCCCTCTTGCTCGTCGATATCCTGATGACTGTGGCCCTCTTTAAAGTGGACAGAGCCGATAAAATCCTCTAAACTTCTAGTTTTGCCTAGGAGTTTTTTATATATAAAAATTTTACACATTTCTCTTGACAGGGCTTTCTTTTAGATGTACAATGTATGTGTAGAAAAATTATATATAAAAATCTTACACATTAGAAAAGGAGGTTCCCCATGTACTTTCCAACATCCTCTGCCTTGATTGAATTTCTCATCTTGGCTGTACTGGAGCAGGATGATTCTTATGGTTATGAGATTAGCCAAACCATTAAGCTGATCGCTAATATCAAAGAATCCACACTCTATCCCATTCTCAAAAAATTGGAAGGCAATAGCTTTCTGACAACCTATTCTAGAGAGTTCCAAGGTCGCATGCGCAAATACTACTCCTTGACAAATGGTGGTATAGAACAGCTCGTGACCCTAAAAGATGAATGGGCACTCTATACAGACACCATCAATGGCATCATAGAAGGGAGTATCCGCCATGACAAGAACTGAATACCTGACTCAGCTAGAACTCTATCTCAAGAAACTACCTGAAGCTGACCGCATCGAAGCCATGGACTATTTCAGAGAACTCTTTGACGATGCTGGAGTCGAAGGAGAAGAAGAACTCATCGCTAGTTTGGGAACTCCTAAGGAAGCAGCTCACGAAGTCCTCTCTAATCTTCTCGATAAAAAAATCAATGAAGCACCTGCTCAAAAGAATAACCGACAAATTTTGCATATCGCCTTGTTAGCTCTCCTTGCAGCCCCTATCGGTATTCCTCTGGGAATCGCTATCCTCGTGTCCCTGTTCGCAATCCTTGTGGCAGCCTTGACTGTCATCTTGGCTTTCTTTGCGGTTTCCATACTTGGTATCATCGGCGGATTCCTATTTTTAGTTGAAAGTTTCACTGTCCTCGCCCAAGCCAAATCAGCCTTTATCTTGATTTTTGGTTCTGGTTTACTAGCCATCGGTGCTTCTTCGCTGGTCTTACTAGGTATCTCCTATGTAGCTCGCTTCTTCGGTCTACTCATTGTTCGCCTGGTGCAATTTGTTCTCAAAAAAGGAAAGAGAGGTGACCAGCATGCGTAAATGGACAAAAGGATTTCTCATTTTTGGTGTGGTGACTACCGTTATCGGATTTATCCTGCTCTTTGTAGGCATCCAATCTGACGGAATCAAGAGCCTACTGGCCATGTCCAAGGAACCTGTCTATGATAGCCGGATGGAAGAGCTAACCTTTGGCAAGGAAGTCGAAAACCTAGATATTACGCTCCACCAACACGCGCTGACCATCACAGACTCTTTGGATGATCAAATCCACATTTCTTACCATCCATCACTCTCTGCTCACCATGATCTTGTTACGAATCAAAACGACAAAACTCTAAGCCTCACTGATAAGAAACTGTCTGAAACTCCATTTCTCTCTTCTGGAATTGGCGGGATTCTCCATATCGCAAGTAGCTACTCTAGTCGTTTTAATGAAGTTATTCTCCAATTGCCAAAAGGAAGAAGCCTAAAAGGAATCAACGTGTCAGCCAATCGTGGACAAACCAGTATCACTAATGCTAGTCTTGAAAATGCGACCCTCAATACAAACAGCTATATCCTCCGAATTAAAGGAAGTCGTATCAAAAACAGTAAACTCACAACCCCCAATATCGTTAATATCTTTGACACAGACCTTACAGATAGTCAGCTAGAGTCAACAGAGAAGCACTTCCGCGCTGAAAATATTAAAGTATATGGTAAAGTAGAACTATCTTCTAAAAATGCGCTCAGTATCATGCTAACTCAAAAAGAAAGCCAAGAAATTAACTTAGACCTCTCGAGTCACCATGGTCCTATTTATCAGTTATCGAGAGATGAGAGTCAACGCCACCCCAACGAATTAAGCAACCCTTACAAAACTGAAAAAACTGATGCAAAAGGTCAACTCATCGCTAAGGCTGATGATTATATTAGTCTTGAAACTGCAGCTAACAGACCTTAATAAACCTATTTATATCGACCACTATGACACATAACCCACTAAAAAGGAGGTTCTACCATGAAACAAGAATGGTTTGAAAGTAATGATTTTGTAAAAACAACAAGCAAGAACAAGCCTGATGAACAAGCCCAAGATGGTGCAGACAAGGCTGAAGAAAAAAATACTCAGTTAGAGGAGGAAGTTTCTCAAGCTGAAGCCGAACTAGAAAGCCAGCAAGAAGAGAAAATTGAAACTCCTGAAAACGGTGAAGCGAGAACAGAAATAGAAGAAAAGAAAGCATTAGATTCTACTGAAGAAGAGCAAGATCTTCCTGAAGAAACAGAAAAAGTCACTATAGCTGAAGAGAAGCAAGAAGCTTTTCCTCAGCAAAAACCAACCACGAAAGAGCCACTTCTTCTCAGTCAATCCTTAGAAAGTCCTTACATCCCCGACCAAGCTCCAAAATCTAGGGATAAATGGAAAGAGCAAGCGCTTGATTTTTGGTCTTGGCTAGTGGAAGCGATCAAATCTCCTACAAGCAAGCTTGAAACAAGTAGCACACACAGTTACACAGCCTTTATCTTGCTCATTCTGTTTTCTGCATCTTCCTTTTTCTTTAGTATCTACCATATCAAACATGCTTACTATGGACATATAGCAACTATGCATAATCACTTCCCTGAACAATTTGCTTCATTAAATCTCTTTTCGATTATCTCTATCCTAGTAGCAACAACACTCTTCTTCTTTTCATTCCTCTTGGGTAGTTTCGTTGTGAGACGATTTATCCACCAGGAAAAGGACTGGACGCTAGAAAAGGTTCTCCAACAATATAGTCAACTCTTGGCAATTCCAATCTTCCTCACTGCTATTGCTAGTTTCTTTGCCTTCTTTGACAGCCTACGATTTACAGCCCTCCTATGTGTGATTAGCATTGGAATCATTCTGCTTGCCAGTCTCCATATCATTACAAGACCAAGTCAAGCAAGTGAAACCGACTCCTTCTATCAGTTATTCTTGTCTGTCCTTGTGAACGGAGTTATCATCCTCCTCTTCTTTGTAGCTGAAGTGGCGCTGATTGGGGATTATCTCCGTATCTTGGCCTTTCTTTAAACTTCAATCCTGTCTTTCATGGCAGGATTTTTTATATATCAAAAAGCAAGTCGATTGACCTGCTTCTGCTTTACTCTTCTTGTGCTAATGTTTTAAAATCTTGTCCTAGGATAGATTTTATTTCTATAGTTCAGTAGTATGATAACGTTGCTATAAAGTTCGTTATTCCAAATATTATGCAAACTAGTTATATGTAAAATTAAGATTAGAAACCACCAATCTCCATTTTTTAACTTTTAATGAAATTCATCCATATTAATAACTTTGCTTGCTCTAGCAATAACATCCTTATCATGAGTCACGACAATAACAATCTTTTCCTCGTTCACTAATTTCTCAACCTCATTTAGAAATAATTCCGTTGAATTTCTGTCCAAATTTCCTGTAGGCTCATCGAATAAATATATATCCTTTTCTTGCGATAAACTCCTCATGAGTAGAATTTTTTGTTTCTGACCTTGCGAAATATTGGTAGCTTTCCCATCAATCTGATGACTCAGAGCTATATTAAGATTCAAACTATCAAGATTATTTGATTTATAGTTTTCCTTATTAAATAGGGTGAAATTAATATTCTTTGAAACGCTCCCAGGAAATACATGAAATTCAGATGAATACACGCTTAAATAATCCAAAATATTAGTTTCCTCTAAAGTAGAAAAACTTTCCATTCCATTCAGTACAATATCACCCTCTGTTGGAGAAGATAATCCCTGAATAATATTCAAAAGGGATGATTTCCCAGTTCCATTGCCGCCTGTAATAACGGTTAATTCACCACTATTAAACTCGAAATTTAATTTATTAAACACCAATCTTTCATCCCATTTTTTACATAAATTCCGGCATGACAATTGTTCAATTTTAGATACTGGAATGGTAGCAAGATTACTTTCCATCCCTACTTCCTCTAGTCCAATAAACTCAAAGGAATATTGACTTTTTTTCAATGCTACCCAAGATGTAATTAAAGAATTTAAAATGCTGGATAACAGTAATAGAATCAAAATACTATTTGCATACTCTGATATATGTGCGTAATCTCTAATAATATTCACAGTAGCAAGCAAAAATGAACCAGTTAAACCAATAAATATCTGCGTAGAAGCTAATAATCTATTGGTAATATGTGTACTATCTAGTTTCGTTCCCAACAGTTCATTGAGTCTTTCATCAAATTCTTTGATAAAATCGCTAGATTTTTGGAAACTTATAATATCTTGCAAACCATAAATTGTATTTTCTACAAGAGAACTAAAGTTAGAACTATTAGCAATAAATTCTCGCTGATTTTTTACAACTTTTCGTATCTCAAAATTGACATATAAACCAAGAATAGCTATAGATACGCATGTAACTGCGAAAATAATAATATTCAATTTTAATAGCAATAATAGTAGCAAACAGAACACTAAAAGCTGTACCTTTAAGTAAAATTTTTGCATAATACCTGTTGCTGATAACAACAAATTCCAAAAATAACTACTCACATACTCATAATTCTTAGTTAAAGAAAAATCATTTAATTGGTTCTTATAAAAAGAGGACAGAATATCATTTAAAAAATTATTCTCAATCTTTCCTTTTAATCTCGTTTCTAATATAGAGAACTGCCAATACAAATATGAAGCTAATATTATTGAAGCTAGGGTAAATAGTTGAATACTAAACTGAATGTTAAGTAGACCAGACATTGTTATTTGTAGTAAAAAAGCAATAGCAATAGGTAAACTAATTTTAGCTAATCCCAAGAAAAAGATTGCCAATTTTCTCTTCCAACCAAGTGAAGCTAGAAATCTATGATATAACTTATCTGCATAACTTATCGTAACAATATCTTTTCTATCTTCTGAATTAACATTCTCATTCTTTTGAGGAATTAAAACAATTCCTACACTCTGACTAAAAAGTTCTAATCTTGAAATTTTCTCAATTTCCTCATTTGCAGGATCAGAAACAATCAATGAACTACTGTCTCCATCCAACACGACGATATAATGAGGCAAGCTAGCTCTTTCTACTACCAGTAAATAAGGAAATGATACGTTGTTTAACAAACTAGGAGTCTCAATTTGATAAGAATCCGCATCAATACCATAGCTTTTTAATATATCTTCTATATCAAACAAAGACAGTCCTTGGTGGTTATTGTTATCAAATTGTAGACTATCTAAATGTTCTAATTTTGGGAAATAGTAAGAAATGATTGTCTTTACACAAGCCATTCCACAATCCATCAAAGTTGCTTGTTTATAGTGACTAACCATTATTTTCTCCTTTTTCAACACTTATCTTACTATAACCATCAACTTCAATGACGCTATTCGAAGTTTGACTTGTCGTAGGAACCTTTAAAACTTCTCCTGTATTATTTGTATGCAAAGTATAGATTCCATCAAAATCTTTAGGAACTGTAATAGATACATCTCCAACAAGTGTATCTACAAAAATTTTTTCGAAAGTTGCATTTTTTCCTAAGGAAATGGTTACATATAACTTATCTTTCCCTTGTGAACTCAAAGCCAAATTAAAGCCATGTTGTGAAAATGGAATATATAGACTATCTGAACTCATTTTAACGTTTTTAGTTATGTTATTCACTGATTCTTCGGAAACTTTTCCTTCTATTTGAACACTTGTTTCATCTGATTCACTCTTGACAACTTTAACATCAATTGCTTGCTTTGAACCATAAAACTCTAACGTTTTAATACTTTTAGAAGAAAGAGCCCATGATTGTTTCACACTGATTGTCGTCTCTCCTCGTTTTAAGGTTAATAAAATTCCGGCCACTACAAATAGTAACAACAGCCCAATTACAATTCCTATTTTTTTCATCATTAGTACTCCTACTTAAATTCTTTTTTACTGAATACAACAAACGCAAGTACAATCACTGCTATACTTACCAATATAGGATAGCCTGCATTCGTAAGGGTAAATTGACTTACCCCAGGGGAAGTTTTCAAATTTAAAGTCATTAGTAAATAGTCTCTCACACTCTCACCAGAGTTTGGAAGGACATAAACCAATAGGTTATCAAACAGTAAAATATAGAGTATATAAATCATACATGATTCATAAACCTTATCAAATATTTGAAAAATCAATAACGAGATACTGATAATAACCCAATAGTATGGTAGCTGGTGTAAAAATGTCGAAATAATCAACACCAAGTCTCCCTCCAAATAGACAAGGGCTGTTAAACTATAAAAAATAGTTATATATAGGAAAGACAAACAAAAGGCTCCCAAAGTTTTATATAAAAATAACTTCCATCGTTGTTTTTCTTTTGTGAGGAGAATGTTAATCGTACGGAAACTATAATCTTCCCCCCAGAAAAATAAATTAGTAGAGATAAAAAGCAAAGGAATAAAACCACTCACATTTGAAATCAATACTCGAAATGCTGGTTCATCTTCATTCGATGACTTAAAAAATAAGGAGAATAACAAAATCAATAATCCTATCAACAAACTCGGAAGCACTCCTCTTTTTTCCCAGTAAAATTTATACATATCTGCTTTAAGAGAATTCATGACTCTCCTCCTTTCTTAAATCATCAGATAATATTACTCAAATAGTAATCCTCAAAGCGTTCCTTCTTAATATATATATCCTGTATCACTAGATTTGAAGCAACACTATATTCCAAGAGAAGCATTAATTTTTCCTTTTCTGGCACAACCAGATAGTCATCCTGCTCAAAATGAACAATGCCCTCTTCTTTTAAAAACGTTTTTAGAATCTGATTATCACTCGTCTTAAGGAAGAGCTTTTCCGACAAATCATTTGCTAGCTCTTTTGAACTCATTACATTTAGAATTTTTCCTTTTTTCATGATGATATACTTATCTGTTATAAACTCTAACTCTGATAGGATATGGCTTGAAATTAAAAAGGTAACTCCCAACTGATCCCTTAAATTCAAAATCATTTTTCTTAAATCTGAAATTCCTTGAGGATCTAAACCATTCACTGGTTCATCTAGGATAATAAGCTCTGGATTATCCAAAAGGGCAATTGCTATCGATAATCTTTGCTTCATTCCAAGAGAATAGTTTTTTACTTTTCTGTCCCATGATGGTTTGGATAGGCGAACCAATTCCAACATTTTTATGATATCTGTCTTTAAACCAAATCTTGTTTTATAATATTGCAAGTGTTGACGTCCAGTCAAGTTTGGATAAAGGGCAGGTGATTCGATAATACTGCCAATCTTATGCTGAGAAACACTCTTGATTTCTCCCTTATCAGATTGAATTAGTCCTAGGAGAATTCTCATTAATGTTGTCTTTCCAGCACCATTCTCTCCGATAAGACCACATATTTCCCCTTGCTCAATATCAAAGGAAGCATTATGTAGAACCTGTTCTTTCCCATATGTTTTATCGATATTTTTAAGACTTAAAATCACACGATTCATAGTTTCTCTCCGTTCATTATATCCTTTGCTTTCATGAATTATCCTCCACCTCTGAAATCCCAAAATTCTTAACATCTGTAATTTCCTCAGGCAGAATTACAATTCGCTCTTCACCTGCATCTAAAATTGCTAGGCGAAAGATTTCGTTATTTAATGCTATCTCTACCAACTTTTGCGAAGTCGTGTTATTTCGAACTATCAGACTGTGGCGAGTTTGTGTAAAAGTCTCTAGTAAGATACTAAGATTCCCCATCTCTTCCCTCCTAACCCAAATAACTCTCTTGACTTTTCATTGCATCTCTAGTTTAGCTCTTTTAAAAATAAAAAAACATGACAAAAATGTCATGTTAGCTCTCCATTTCCTCAAAAGTTTTTATATCTTTTTCTTTTTCTCCCAATATACGCGCTTCTAATACTTGGTCTCCAAATGCTTGAGCACAAATAATAGCTCTATCGTATAAGCGGATGGCTTTTTCCTTATCCCGTTTATGAAATAAGGTACACATAGCTTCAAGCATATCAACAATTGGCTTGTTTTGAAAATCCTGCGATAAAATCATCAGCCTGTTCATCGCCTTAACATAAGGCTCAAAAGTAGAGTAAGATTTTTCCATCCATTGAACAGCTAAAGAATCAAGCACTGTTCTCTTTAACATATAAGCTGTCTCTAAATCTGATGAATTTGTTTCTCTTATAAGTTTTTTAGAAAGCATCCAAAACAGTTCATGATGATACTCAGTCGGTCTTGCTAAACACGAAACAAAGTACAATTTTATAAGAAGCAAATCATTCACCGAATAGTTTTTCCTTATCTTTACTTGTTCAAAATATTCATCCAGCAAAGCATCGCCAAAACCTGCATCTTCACTTACAAAGACATCAAAACTAGCTTGTAAGGCACTAACTGCAATCTGTTCATCCTCAGGTAGACTGTCATAATAGTGTTCGTAAACTCTTTCAAACAACTCTTCCTTAACCTGGATTCGATCATCATCTCCATAAGTTTGAAACTTAATGAGTTTATCCTTTAATATCAAGTACTCTGAGGGTAAAATCATATGATCCATATCTACTATATGTGAAATTGGACAGCCTAGTTTGTAAGCTATATACTCTACCTTGGATAAACTTGGAGAAGATTGACCTGATTCAATTCGTGCTAGTTGGCGCACCGTTATCTCAGTTTCATCATCACAAAGAGTTTCACGAGTGATATGTTTCATCTCTCGCAACATTCGGATTCTTTTACCTACTTCTATTTTGATATCCATCTTAAAATCTCCTGATAATTAGTTACCGAATAATATTATATTTTTTATATTATACTGTTTTTTATTGAACTAAGCAATTCTTAAAATTTTATATTACAAAACTTAACAAGACTAAACCATATTTCGCACGCTAAATAGCAATTGACCTGCTTCTACTTTACTTTTCTTGTGCTAATGTTTTAAAATCTTTGTCTAAGATGGGTTGCACTTCTAATTGATTGGCATCTAGTTGGTGGTAAGATGCTGATGGTAGTGACTCTAGGAATTTTGCATAGTTCAAGCGGGCAATGGCTTCATAGTCTTCTTGTTTAGAGCCGTCTCCTGTGATTTGAACCAAGTCAATCTCCCATTGGACTTCCTTATCCACCAATTGCTCAATATAGGCTACAGGCACAAATGGTTCTCTCGGTAACACTGTCTTGACGCCTTGAGCCAGATGGTAAACACCGTGCACTTGGCCTTCTCCATCCTGATAGAAGGAAACTCTTGCAAAGTAGGCGTCTATCTCTTGAACCGCACGCACACGCGCTTCAAACTGAGCCAAGCCATCTTCCCCTAAAAAGCTTTTCAAATCCTCATGACTAAAGAAAACAGGATTAAAAATTCCTTGACAAATCGTAAAGCGGGCTGCAATGTCTACCAGATGAGCTTGAATACCTGCTTGGAAATAAGCTTCAAAATCAAAACCATCTAGTCCTTCAATCTCAGTTCCTGTATAAGCAAGTAGAGCATCTAAAAATGATTTGATAATCTGCCAGTCTGTCTGCGTTAGTAGGTCAGGAAGATCGACACGGTAAGCCTTTTGACCATCAGCATAACTGATCTTAAAAAGAAATTGTGATTGCCCCACTATCGCACACTCGATATACTCGAGACGATTAAGAGGCTGACGGAGATAGACTGCATCATAGCTGTGTGACTCCAAGCCATCTACTAATGCCAAGATAGACTTGGCAGTCAAAATTTCCTGTTCTCCTAAAATGCTCTGTTTATTTGGAATAAAAAATGTTTTCGCCATAACTGGACTCCTTTGAAATCGTTTACATATAGTATACCCTATTTTTCTGAAAGATACAGAAACAAACTTTAGATTTTTGAGTAAAAAGCATAGAAAAACAGCCCCTAAGGACTGTTTAATCTTATACAGTAGCTGCTTGATCCAAGCTTTCACCGATAGCAGCTAGGCGCTCAATCACTTCAGCTTGTGTCAATTCATTTTCTGAAACATAGCGGTTACGTGGGTGAACACGGCACTCATGTGAGCATCCACGAAGGTACTTGTCTTCATTTTCTTCTGATGTCAAGATACGACGGTTACAGAATGGATTTCCACAGTTGACATAACGTTCACATGGTGTTCCATCAAACCAGTCTTTTCCTACGATAGTTGGGTTGACATGGTTAACATCTACGGCAATACGCTCGTCAAAGACGTACATTTTCCCATCCCAAAGCTCACCTTGGACTTCTGGGTCTTTACCGTAAGTTGCGATTCCTCCGTGCAATTGGCCAACATCTTTGTAGCCTTCACGAACCATCCAACCTGAGAATTTCTCACAGCGAACACCACCTGTACAGTAAACCACGACGCGCTTGTCCATGAATTTTTCTTTGTTGTCACGAACCCACTGTGGCAACTCACGGAAGTTGCGGATATCTGGGCGGATAGCCCCACGGAAATGTCCTAAGTCGTACTCATAATCGTTACGTGTGTCAAGGACAACTGTATCTTCGTCAAGAAGGGCTTCTTTGAACTCTTTTGGAGACAAGTAAGCACCTGTTGTTTCAAGTGGGTTGATGTCGTTGTCAAAGTTATCATCCTCTAAACCAAGGTGGACAATTTCTTTCTTATAGCGAACAAACATCTTCTTGAAGGCTTGTTCATTTTCTTCGTCAATCTTGAACCAGAGGTCTTCCATGCCTGGGAGGCTGTGAACGTAGTCCATGTATTTTTGAGTTGTTTCATAATCACCTGAAACTGTTCCGTTAATTCCCTCGTCAGCGACTAGGATACGGCCTTTAAGACCGATTGATTTACAGAACGCCAAGTGATCTGCAGCAAATTGCTCTGCATTTTCAATTGGAGTATAAAGGTAGTAAAGTAAGACACGAATATCTTTTGCCATAAGATTTGTTCTCTTTTCTATTCTTAAATTTTCTATTTATCCATACTAGTATACCTGCTTGAGAAAACGAATGCAATTTATTTGACTGGAAATTTTAGAAGGTGGCCTGTCCCTGCACTTCATCAGTAACCATAGCGAATCGCCGACAATTCTCTCAATTTTTTGATTTGCTCAGCTTGACTTTCTGACAAAGTCAGCTTATTGTCAATCAACACACGTGAGATGTCAACATTCATTTGACTCAATATAAATGGAGTCGAAGCCCCATCGTCCTTTAATCGTCTTTTATAAATCACTAATTGATTTTTCAAGGGGGTCAGTTGAGACACTTCCTTTATATCTTCTACTAGATAATCTATGATAGTCATGGCTTCACAACGCCTTTCACTTCCTCCTGCAAACCATTTTAATGTTGTCATTCTTATTTTCCTCCTGAAACTCACTTATAAATTGATAAACTATCATTCCTAACTCTGTACCAATACTTTACCCAAATACCCTGTTTAAAAAAGTCAGCAAAAATGGTAATGTTGCGAAAATATTATTGATCACATGCACCGCATAGGAAGGATAAATACTCTTGGTATAGCGGGTCAAACTAGCAAAGATGATGCCAGATGTTGCAAAGATGAAGATATCTAACAAACTAGGCAGGCTTGAAAAATGAGGAAGAGCAAATAAAATTGACGGAAGAAGCAAATCAAGGTCAAATCTCGAATGCTTAAAAAAGGCGTGTTGCAGTAATCCTCTATAGATCAGCTCTTCCATAAGTGGAGTCAGAAAGAACAAAGTTATATAGATACCTAGCTCGGCAAAGTTGGTCCCACTATAACCGATCAATACAGCCCAACCTTCAGCAGTTGACTGAACATGTTTAGCTGTCTGAACGTTAAAAGAGATCTGGAGCACTAGCACTAATACTGTCAAAATCGAATACCAAAGCCATTTTTTTCTCGGAATGCGAAAAAGATAGCCGTGCCCTGTCTTAAACAGAATCCAAATCATGACTCCACTAAATAGCAAACTCAAGAAATTTTGAATCCAGACGAAATTGCCAATCTGGGAAGAAAATTGCCAATAATTTTGGACTATAAGCGTTAGCTGAGAAAGGCCAAATACGAAAAATAGGTAAGACAAGACTGCACTTATTTTGAAGACAAGCTGATACTTTTTCATGTGATCCCTCCTTTGTAAACTCGGAACATCTCTAATATAAGCCATATTCCCCCAAATCTTTACTCTAAATCCTAAATAGTGCTTGAGATTTCCTGAATGGTTAAGTAGTGATAAGGAAAACATGGATATCTATGTCTTTGTTTCAAAAAATCACTGCCTCCCCCAGATAAGCCTGAGGAAAACAGTGATTCAGTTTTTAGGAGTTAGGAATGAATACACGAAATCAATTGATCTTATGATTTTTTATTTTTCAAGAATTCATCGTATTGTTTTTGCATTTCGTTCAATACTTTTTCGTAGGCACCTTCAGATTTCAATTTTTCCATCAATTCTGGAATCGCTTTGTCTGGGTCTACAGTACCAGTGTTGATAGCTGTATCGAATTGTTGCATTGTGTTAGAGATAGCTGAGATTTCAGATTTCACATTGTCAGTGTTAAAGATGAATCCAAGCGCTGGAGATTCTTTAGCTTCAGCCAATTGTTTCTTAGAATCTGCAATTTGTTGGTCTGTAACGTTTTCGTTGATGTAAAGAATCCAGTTGTTACCAGTGTTCCATCCACCCATGTGAGTGTTTCCTTTGTAGCCATCAAGGACTTTAACACGGTTTTCTTTACCTGCAAGTTTTTCCCAGTTCTTGCCTTCTGGACCGTAAACAAGACCGTTCAAGAGTTCTGCGTTAGTGTTCAAGAGGTTCAACACTTCCATTGATTTTTCTTTGTTCTTAGAGTTGTTTGAGATGACAAAGTTAGCAACTTGTGTTGTTTGGTTTTTCTTGATGAAGTTAGTAATTGGTTTGATTTGGATATCTTTGTTCGCAACACGTGAAAGCAAGCTGTTACCATAGTCAGCTGGTCCTACTGTTTCTTCACGAACGAACCAAGTATCTTGTTGAAGGTCAAATGAAGTATCGCTTGTTGCTACGTCTTTTGGAATGTATCCAGCTTCATAGAATTTGTGAAGAGTCTTCAAGTGTTCTTTGAAACGAGGCACTTCGTAACGGTTTACGATCTTAGTAGTGTCCCCTTCAAGGTCGATAACGAATGGAAGTCCATTTGGAACTGGGTAGTCAAAGTTATCAGATGGGATGAAGTTCTTAGTAACCGCAAATGGCACTACATCTGGAGCTTTTTCTTTGATTTGTTTCAAGACTGGTTCAAGTGTTTCGTATGAAGTGACACCTGAAATATCGATACCGTATTTAGCAAGAAGAGTTCCGTTGAAGGCGAAGTTTTGAGATGATGCAACGTTGGCTGCAACTGGAACTGCGTAAATTTTACCGTTAATGCTGTTACCTTTGATGTAAGCTGGGTCAAGTGCTTTATAAAGCTCTGCCCCTTCTTTCTTATACAAGTCAGTCAAGTCAGCATAGGCACCTTTTTGAGCATTTACAACATAGTTAGATGCAAAGGCGATATCGTAGTTTTCACCAGATGATGTGATAACTGACATTTTCTTATCATAGTCACCCCATCCAAGATATTGGATATCCAATTTAGCACCAACTTTTTCACCGATGATTTTGTTAGCATTTTCTAGCAATTCATCCAAGTTATCTGGTTTGTCACCGATTTGGTACATTTTGATAACAGGTTTTTCACCTGAAGCTGAATCAGCAGCTTTCTTGTTGTTACCTGAAAGGTTTCCACAAGCAGCGAGACCAGCAGCCAAAGCGACTACGCTAGCAGATGCAAAAGCATATTTTTTCCAGTTTTTCATGATAAAAACTCCTTTTTTTATTTTTAAACTTATAAACAATGTAATGATTTTATACTCAATGAAAATCAAAGAGCAAACTAGGAAACTAACCGCAGGTTGCTCAAAACACTGTTTTGAGGTTGCAGATAGAACTGACGAAGTCAGTAACATCTATACGGCAAGGCGACGTTGACGCGGTTTGAATTTGATTTTCGAAGAGTATTAACTTCACACAAGGGAAGTTGGGAACTGAGAAATGTATTTCTCAACAAGCACTATTCTTTTACACCACCGATAGTCAAACCTTTTACAAAGTAGCGTTGGAAGAATGGATACAAAATCGCGATTGGAAGGGTTGCGACCACAACCATGGCCATACGGCCTGTTTCTTTCGGTAGAGCAACTCCCAATTGACCAGATAGACCGACTGCTTTGGCGATGTAGTCCATATTTTGTTGGATTTGCATGAGCAAATACTGCAATGGGTACAAGTTGTCACTCTTAATGTAAAGGAGGGCGTTGAACCAATCATTCCAGAAACCAAGAGCTGTCAAGAGCGTGATGGTTGCGATACCTGGTAATGACAATGGTAAACAGATTTGGAAGAAGATCCGGGCTTCACTGGCACCATCGATACGAGCAGATTCTAGAATGGCTTCTGGAATGGTCTTCTTGAAGAAGGAACGCATCAAGATGATGTTAAATGGTGAGAGAAGCATTGGAACAATCAAGGCCCAAACTGTATCACCGAGTTGAAGCAAACGAGTGACCACGATATAGCCTGGTACCAAACCAGCGTTGAACAACATACTAAGAAGGGCAAAGATTGTAAAGAATCTGCGGTACTTAAAGGTTGTCCGTGAAATGGCGTAAGCATAAGTTGTTGTGATAAAAACGTTTGTGATAGTTCCCACCACTGTTACAAAGACTGAGATGAAGAGAGCTTGTAGAATTTTATCCTTAAACTGTGCCAAAAATTCAAAACCGTCTAGTCCAAATTGGGATGGGAAGAAGCTATATCCATTTTGGAGGATACTCTTTTCATCTGTCACCGAAATAACAATAACGAATACGAAGGGTAGGATACAAGAGAGGGCAATCAAACCAGAAATGGTACTGAAGAAGATATCTGCTTTCTTACTGAAGGAGTGAATGCCGACATTATCAATTTTTTCTTTTTTAATTTTCTTTTCTGCCATATTCTCCTCCTTTCTAGAACAAGGCTGAGTTTGGATCAACTCGTCTTGCAAGTAAGTTTGATAGGATAACCAAAAGCAAACCGACTACTGATTGGTAGAGACCTGCCGCTGAAGCCATCCCGATATCCGCTGTCTGGGTCAAACCATTATAAACATATACGTCCAAGACATTGGTTACGTTATAAAGCTGACCAGCATTGTGGGGGATTTGGTAGAAGAGACCAAAGTCTGCACGGAAGATATTTCCGACTGCAAGGATGGTCAATACAGTTACCAATGGTGTCAACTGTGGAATAGTTACATTGCGAATTCGTTGCCATTTGCTAGCCCCGTCCACTGTTGCTGCTTCGTAGTAGGTTGGATCAATTCCCATGATTGTCGCATAGTACATGACACTGCTATATCCAAAACCTTTCCAAATACCTAGGAAAAGTAGGAGATATGGCCAGATACCCAAGTCAGCGTAGAAATTTATTTCCTTCATTCCAATAGATTCTAGGAAATGGTTGAATACCCCTTTATCAATATTTAGGAAGGCATCTGTAAAGAAACTGATGATAACCCAAGACAAGAAGTAAGGGAACAACATAGAAGTTTGGAAGATCTTAACCATTCTCTTAGAACGGAGTTCACTGAGGATGATGGCAATCCCTACAGATACAATCAAACCAATAAAGATAAAGCCGAGATTGTAGAGGACAGTATTTCGTGTGATAATAAAGGCGTCTTTTGAACTAAACAAGAATCTGAAATTATCGAGTCCGACCCATTTACTATTCATGATACTATCTATGAAACCATTACTAGTCATGTGGTAATCTTTGAAGGCAACCACGTTCCCAAATACTGGAATGTAGAAGAATAGAATCAACCAGAGTGCCCCTGGCAAAACCATCAAGAGAAAGATCCAGTTGTCTCTCAAGGTTTTTGAAAACTTATTCATAATTTCCTCCCTTTTTTATTTTGATATCCATCTAAAAATTCCTTTTTAGACTTTTGATAACGATTACATTATTAGTATACTCCTATTTGCAGGTTAGGTTAAGCTACTAATTATAGAAAAAACTCCACAAATTATTTTATGTGGAATACTTTTGAAGAAAGGGATGTTTCACGAGAAACACCCTGAACAAGGGACACTGTTCTTGTTTTTAAGTTGTATAAATCGTCGAGGCTGTCGCAATGGTATGCCACTGGTTGGCTGTTGTGGCGGCAAAGTCTTTGTCTGCGTAAAAGTCAGTAAATGGCAGAATTTCCACTTCTAACTCATCTATGCGATCAAGCTGACCAGCCAGATAAGACTCGATGCGGCTTTCTGCTCGTTTGATGCGTTGCAAGAGTCCACCCATACGGATATCAACTGTATCCAAGCCAAAGACCTTGTTTTCCTTCAACCATTGATAGCTAAAGAGGGCATGGAAGTGTTCGATTTGGCTTCTGAGTTCTGGTAATTCTTGTCTGGCGATTGCTTGCAAACTTTCTTTATCGTTTTCTTGATAAGCTTTACGAATACGTCGTCCAACATCCACTTTGCTACTTAGAATCTGGTTCAACTGAGCCTGAGTTTCAAAGAGGTAAGCATAGTTTCCTGCTTTTTCTTTAATGTCAGCAAGCGTCTCAGCTGCCTGAGCGAAGTGCGGTTTGTCCTGTTCAGGTGTCATGTGCTGGTCAAGGATAGGGCAGAGAACATCCTGATAAAAGACATAGCGGTTGGGATTGATACCACTAAGATTGCCTGGTAGGTCTGGCAAAAGGTTGGCAAGGTCAATCTGCATGAAATCCTCAACTGATAGACCTGTATTAGTCTGGAAGTGAGCAGACAAACGGTCTAGGTCATTGCGGTAACTGAGTTCTGCCCAGATTTGCAGGCTTGGTAGGATAGAAAACTGGGCTGTTTCCCCACCATTGTCCCCCCAACCTGTCACGATAACTTCTTTGATGTCATTGGCACGGCAGGCTTTATTAGCCTCAAGAGCGATGAGACGGCTAAAATGGTTATTGGGTGTGAACCCAATCCACTTCCAAGCTCCCCCTGCAAAGGCAAGGTCGTGGCTAATCTTGTGGTGATTGCGGAAATTACGATTGTACTTTTCTTCGCTATCTTGGTAATAATCCCAGTAAACCAAGGTCACACGGTCTTTGAGACGGTCTAGGTAGACTCGCGTTTCCTCTGGAATTTCCACGTCACGGTCGTACTGACCATCCGCTGACATGAGTTTGAAGAACATATCGCTCCACATTTGACAGTGGAAACCATACTTGTCAGCAATATCCAGCACGCGCTCCAAGTGTTGGCACATGAGGAGACTACGATCCACAACACCGTTCAATATCAAGTAACGTCCCAAGCCAACCAAGTGGGCTTCGTCCATCCCGATATTGACCTTGCGAGTTTGTAGTTTAGACAGAGTAGCAAACATACCATCAATCAGGTCATAAACCTTTTCTTCACCAATAAGAAGAATGTCCTCTACATCACGGAGCTCCTGCACTTCTTTGACACCCCATTTGACAAAGGCTGACAAGTGGGCCAAGGTCTGAATGCAAGGCACAAAGGTCATGTCAAACTGTTGGGCATAGGCTTCGATTTCCTGCAATTCCTCAGCTGAGTAGGCTCCACGGAAATAGCCAAAGTAAGGTTGCCCCTCAATCTGGTAGGTGTCTTCCATGTAAAGTTCAAAGGTTGAATAGCCCATGAGAGCTAAGAGTTCAATCATCTGCTTGGCAGAAGCCACATTCAGCACCGCATTTCGCGAACAGTCTGCCATATAGGCTAAATCTTCATAAGCCGCCTGCTCCTCAATCTCTACTTTATCACCTTCTGCTAGAGCTGTTGCCAACAGGGACAAGGCACGATAAAGTTGGTGAGGTTTGCGGTAGGTCAATTGATAGTGGCCACCCTCACCCTTGATAGAGATAGAGGCTTGGTCAGACTGAGCGACTGCTACCTCTACATCTGGCAGAGAAATGTGATTTTTTAATACTTCAATAGTTTGCGCTTGTTTGTCACTAATTCCTGTAAATCTTACCATTGGTTTTCCTCCTGTAGCCAGTTGACAAGGGCACCGTAAAGATTGGCATCTGCATGATAGGTGCAAGCTTGGATAACTGGTGCGACCGTGTATTCTTCGTAGGTTTCGACAAATTCATCGACAGCTTTTTGAACACCTTGGATAAAGTCGGGATTCTGACTGATAGAGCCTCCCAGACTGATGATATCTGGATCAATCAGATACTGAATATTGAGCAAGCCTTGCGCCAGATTACGGTTCATGCGCTCAATGGCTTCTTGACAAAGGGCATTTCCTGCTGCAGCCTCTTGATAAACCTTACGGCCATCCCAATCAGACTGACCAGACTTTTCGATCACATAGCGAACCATGTTTCCTGTAGAAGCTAGTTGTGACCAGTTATTGAGTTTTTCTGCTGGTTCGATAGTTGTCATGTAGCCAAATTCCCCACCCAGACCGTGGCGACCTCGATGAAGTCTACCATTGATAATCATAGATCCGCCAATCCCTGTCCCAATCACGACACAGGCTGCATTTTCAAGTTCTGGATGAGCCAGTAATTCACTGAGTCCAACGCAGTTGGCATCATTTTCCAGATGGACAGGAATCTGATAAGAACTAAGCGCCTCATACCAAGAAAATCCGTGGATATAAGGCACGGCACTGAAGCCATCAATCACACCTGTCTCTTGATTAACCGCACCTGGAACGCTCATAGCAATCCCGCTGTAATCCTGTTCTGACAAGCGTTGATCTAGCCACGCTAGTAAATCCTCCAAACTTTCAGGCGTTGGAATGCTTGTCTTATTCAGTATTTTCCCATCAGGAGTCAGACTGGCAAACTTAATCCCAGTCCCTCCGATATCAATCGTTGCAATGGTCATTGTTTTTACCATAAAAGGGGCAAATCAGCAGTTAGTTCTTACCTTTTCGCCCCTCCTTTCTTTTTATGTTTACTTTTTGAAATTAAATTTCTTCTTTTTTGATGAATTCTGTACGAATTTCTTGCGGTGCAATGAGGCCTCTATGAACTGGGTATGGTCGTTCAAGTAGGTCAAGGAAGAGATGTTGACTTTCCGGTACACGTACATTTTCACTACACATATTGTAGTAGCGAAGAACATAGCCTTCTTCATTTTCGGCTACCTTAAAAGCTGTTGGACAGATTTGCGGTATGCTGAGAACAGAATGGCTCAAGAGGCTACCAGTCGCAGCCACGCTTCCTTCCTGTCTAGCAAGCTGAAGGCTGGTAAATGGTGTCTGCAAGGCTTTCGCGCGACGAAAAGCTGAAAAACGTTCTTGGGCTTGGTGGCATTCAATCGCAAATTCGACTTCAAACTCACGCAAGCACTGAGCCTCTGGTGTTGGGAAGTAGCCCCAGTCACCCAACTCACCTGATGCACGCAAAATAGTCACGGCAATGGTGTCATCTCCTAGAATTTCGTATTCATTCAATCCCTTGTTAGATACAGTCACACCTTTTTCATCGTCATACAGACTAACAAAGGCTTGTTGGTGTTGAGGATTTTCAGGATTTTCCCATGAAGCTGCTGGTTTGTTTGGTCGTGTCACCACTTCATAGATGCTTTCAGAATCATTGCTTGGACGCGTGTTATGAGTCTTGACCAAGAGACGGATACGGTGGTCTTTGGCAGTGTTGGTAAATCGAGTCTTGCAACGGATTTGTGGATTGTCAACAAAGACAGTCAACTCAGTTTCAAGAGGAATGCTTGTCAATTCTTCTGACCGTCCAGCTTCACGCTTCATAAACTCGATGATGCCTTTTTGCTCTTCTTCTAGCTTTTCATCGGCACTGACAGGCATGGTCAATTCATGTTTGAGCAAAATCTTAGCGTAGCGAGCTGTGTTTTCCAAGATCTCATAACCCTTAAGCTCTGCATAGATGGGCTCTGTTCCTTTTGGTTGGAAATAAATGTACTCGTTTCCGATGTCACCACGGTCTTCGAAGCGGATAAAATCTTCATAGGCTTCGTGAGTTGTCTTGTCATAGACTGTGATGTTGTCATCCACACTCACCGTTACAAATGGCGTATCAATCGCTCCGTTTTGGTAGATGCCATCACGGTGTTCTTGTTCTCCTTCCAGCAATTGGAAGGTTGTCCAAGAAAGCGGTGCTAGGTGAACGGGGATGGTCACGCGCACTTGACGGGCAATACGAGCTTGGCGGAACTTGTCTTTTGGTAAATCATACTCAAAATTAGCCCCAAGGTCTTCGATTTTAGCCTCTACAGGACGACCATCCAAGTCTTCCACACGGTAGCTTGGCAAGGTTAAGGCAGCCATCTTCTTATAGCCTTCTGTTGGGTGCAATTCCTTGAAATCACAAGTCGCCACATCAATCACTGTGCTGACCGTATCAACCTTATCATGCAAGCCTGTGTTAATGACAGTAAAGAGATAATCACTTTGAGCCTTAGCTGTAGCGATTTTACCCTTCCACTCGTTAAGAAGATTGCTCTTAACAAAGTTTCCGACTTGGTTGACCTTGGCAAAACGCGTTTCCATCTCGCGGTGAACTTCGTCCACGCTACAGCCACAGATACTATCATGCGGCGCATTCTGCAAAAGTGTTTTCCAAGCATAGGTCAACTGGTCCTTGTGGTTGTGTCCACCAGTGATAATGGTCAAGGGTTCCACCACTTGTTCTAGCAGATTGCTATTTTCTTGAAAGGCTTGTTTGAGATAAATACGAGATGAAGAAGTGTTGGCAAGTGTGTACCAACCATCAGTTTCCTGACTGGTCAACTCACCTGTAACCGTTGATAATTGCTCTGGTAGGGCACTTTCCACGGCTTGGACATATTCATCAAAAGAACTATGAACAAAGGTTACATCTGGGAAGAGTTCATTTGCCACACGAATGGCTTCACTCAAATTTTTCTGGACAGGCTGGTGGTCACAGCCGTTCATCATCAACCATTGGTTGGTCGAAGCATAGGCACGCACATCTGACAATTTTTGTTTCCAGAAGGTCAAGGCCTCTTCTTTATCAACTGGGATTTCATTCCCATTACTGTACCAGTTGGCAAAGAGAATCCCGAGGACACGACTTCCGTCCGCACCCTGCCAGTACATTTCTGAAAACTGAGAAGTAAACTGCTCATCTTCGAGGACTTGGTTATCAAATCCAATCGGCTTCACACCACGACCAAAAGCGGCCACGTGAATGCCTGATTTTTGAAGGATTTGAGGCGCTTGCCCCATATTTCCAAAGGTATCTGGGAAGTAACCAATCTGGGTTGATTTGCCCCATTTTGCACATTCTGCTTGACCAATCAAGGTATTGCGGACGTTGGCTTCACTTGAAATCAAGTAATCATCCTGCAAGATGTAAAAGGGACCAATTTTAAGTTTGCCTTGGTCGATGTATCGTTGGACTTTGTCGCGATTTTCAGGGCGAATTTGCAAGTAGTCGTCAAGGACAATAGTTTGTCCATCCAAGTGGAAACTCTTGAACTCAGGGTCATTTTCAAAGAGATCAAAGAGATTGTCAAATAATTCCACCAACTGCATACGGTGGCTTTCAAAAGGCAAGTACCACTCACGGTCCCAGTGACTATGTGAGATAATATGTACAACAACATTTTCCATGAAGTAAAACCTCATTCTAAATTTAAATTTTTATTGTTAACGTTTTTGGATGTAAATTTGTGATTCTTTCCAATAATCAATGAAGCGAAGGCGAGCTCCTTATACTCAATGAAAATCAAAGAGCAAACTAGGAAGCTAGCCGCAGGTTGCTCAAAGCACTGCTTTGAGGTTGCAGATAGAACTGACAAAGTCAGTAACCATACCTACGGCAAGGTGAAGCTGACGTGGTTTGAATTTGATTTTCGAAGAGTATTAGCGGATATTCAAGTAATCCAAGACCAACTCACAGAACATCATGTTGGCCCAAGAGAACCATTCACGAGAATAAAGAGTTGGGTCATCTACGTGGAAGCTTTCATGCATAACACCTGTACCCCCATCGCAAGCAACCAGCTGATCCAGCAAGAATTTTTTCTCTGCCTTATCTCTTGTTGTCAAACCTTGGATAGACAGAGCGATTGGCCAGATATAGCGATAGAAGGTATGAGAACTTCCGAGACCGCTAGCGTATTCTCCTTGGTAGAAATATGGATTTTCCGGGCTCAGAATGGTACGACGAGTTGCTTGATACACTTCATCATCGACCGAACAGTAGCCCAGATAAGGCGCAGCCAACAAACTTGGTACATTTGGATCATCCATGATGCTGGCATTTCCTAGGCCATCCACTTCAAAAGCGTAAATCTTTTCACCCTTGCTGTTGGTGGTGTAGGCGTAGCTTTCTATTCCTTCTTGAATCTCAGCCTGTAGACGCTTGGCATCAGCAATAACACTCTCGCTATCAGCTAGGTCTAATGCTGCGAAGATTTCTTGCACATAACCCAAGACAACTACGGCAAACATATTTGACGGAATCAAGTAACTATACTGACAGCAGTCATCGCTCGGACGAAAGGCTGACCAAGTCATACCTGTCACTGCAAAGTCAGGTCCAAAGCCATCATTTATCAGAGTATCTTCCTTACGGTCCGTATCGCGAACAAAACGATAAGGAGAGTTGTTGTGGTCTTGTTCTACCGTCCACAGATGAAGGATTTCCTTAGTCGCTACGACAAAAGTCTCATCAAACTGACTAGTCTCGCCAGTCTCTTTCCAGAGGAGATAAGCCAACTGCAAAGGATAGCAAAGCGAGTCCACCTCGTACTTGCGCTCCCAAATCCAGCCATTAAGGTCTGTATGGTCAGTCTCGTGGTGCCCCTTCCAGTTTTCCTCAATATTAAAGGAATTGGCATAAGGATCCTTGAGAATCAAGGTCATCTGACGTTTGACCAAACCTGCAATGGTCTGACGCAGGAGGGCATCTCTTTTAGCCACATGAAGGTAGGGTCTGAGTTGAGCTGTCGAATCCCGAAGCCACATAGCAGGAATATCTCCTGTGAGCACAAAGGTTGAACCATCTTCTAGGATTTCAACCGTATTGTCCAAGGTGTCGGTATAGCAACGCTCGAAAACATCTACCCATTCTGGATGGTCCTTAGCACGTTCTGCTACTTCATCTAGCCATTCTCGAACAATTTCTTTTGAATAAATCATCATGCAGCATCCTCTTTCAAACAAGTTTCATTTTCAGTATATAGCTTTTGAGACAGAAAATACATACACAAATGATAGTCATTTTTCTACATAATAAAAGAATTATTATTTTAGGTTTCCTTAGGGCTTCCTGACCCTTATATCACGCGCTTTTGAACAAAAAACACTAACATTACTTTTTACTACTTGCTCCCCCAAAGTACGCAAAAAGGGGAGCAAAAAAGCCCCACAAAAGGGCTAAGATTTAACGAGTTCAGCAGGCAAGAAACTAGCACGGTCAAACGTGCTTTTTTGTTTTCTGATGAAATATGTACATACTTTTCCATACTTTGGTTTCTGATTGCTGATAGATATATTATACCATGGAGCGCGTGATTTATAAGATTATGACCTCACAAAAGCCCCCAGATTCGTTTCTGAGGGCTTGTAGTTTATCCATGGTGTTTTAGTTGTCCAGTACGAAACAAAGCAAAATAGGGGGCGAATATGAAGCCTCAGCCTACATTTACCTACTTATATACTTCCAGCTCTCCGTTCTGGTGGATTCTCGCAAAGTTTAAGACGGCTATCTGTTTATATCGGTGGTAGCTAGTGGAGCTAGTACCTGCCATCTCTACGCATTCACTCATTGTTTTCTTTCTCATGTAGCAATAATGGATAATGAAGTATTTTCTGGCTCTCTCGTTCTCTATGCTGTTGATGTCGTGGGCGAATATTTCCAACCCCTCACGGATTGCTTTTTCATGTTCACCGCTCAAATTCCACTGATCAGGTAAGATAAGTTTCCAAGCCTCTTCATCTATCGTAACTTGGTTTTCACTCCCTGCCATCCTCTGGAAACGTAGAAAGTAGGTCATCCGCTCTCTGACGTTCATCATCGTTTTAAACTTATCCAGCTCCATTAGTTCGCTCCTTCCACCTTGCTCAAGTGTTCTATAGCTTCCTGCTTTACTCGATATACTGAGGTGGTAGATTTTCCTATTTCTTCAGCTACCTCCGAAGCTACAAGATCATTCAAGTAAAAAAATCTTAGAACAGAACGCTCAAGCGGATTGGCCAGCTTATCGATCAGCTTAGATATTTCCATTCTCTCTTCAGTAAGTCGCTCAATCCTCTGAAGCGTATCCTCTTTTAGTTTTAGAACACTTATAAGGTTGTTCTCTGTCTTGTTCTCTCTGCTTGTCTGTACCCTGCTATGGCTTAGTGTTGGCTTTTTGATAATACCACTTTCCAGGGCTTCCAATTCCAAATATAAGCCTTTGACTTCCTTGCTTATCCACTTAGCGCCCTCTAGTTTTTCTTTTACCTGCTCTGGTGTCATGCCTCGGCCTCCTCTATGATATAATATTTTTAGAGAACATATCACAAAGGAGTCAGCCCTGTGCTGGCTTTTTTTGCGTTTTCTCGGAGTCCAAGGATACTCTCCTTATCTGCTTGATAAATGATAAGCTCTAATCATCCTCCAATAAAGCCAAATTATCCCAGAATATCCGCAATCCTTTTGTATTTTTAATTCGTGAAATATCTTTTTCTGCTGCTTCTTTTGTCGTATAGACTTCTATAATATCTTTGGGTTTTTTTCCACCTATCCTATATCTTACCTCAAAATGTCCAGTATCAATCTGCGTCAAAAACACGATATCAACTTCATCAACCACCGCTAACTTATTCAACCTATTTAAACGGTTTTTAATCGCCTTCATCTAGTATCTTCGCCTCTAATATTTCTAATTGCTCCACTACCTCAACCATTTCAACTGCCTTATAAGCCATGTTTAGAATGCTCTGGGCGCTTTGTTGTCTCGCATACGGGCTTACTGTCTTATCAAGCATGATTTCCCTTAATACATTGACTGCCTCAACGCTTGCATTCTGTAACAGTGTAGTAGACTCCTTGAGTTGTTCGCTACGTCTTTCACGGTAAATTCTCTTAAAGGTTGCATCGTTCAAGTAATTGTAAGCCGTCTTTCTGGTGATCTCACTTAATTCACTAGCTTTTTTTACATTCCCAGTCATGAGATAATTGGCCATAAATATTTCTTTTTTTCTGCTTAATTCTGTCAAATACTATTCACCTCGCTTTCTTCTACCATTCTTTTTAGTTCTTCTATTTTTTCTTTTGCTCGTTTATAATCTGAAAATTTGACGTCACTAAATTTTCTGGGGATATAATCATCCATGTTTATATCCAGTCCGTTGTCTTGAAAAGCTAATCTCAGACAATCCACATATAGAGACATACACTCATCTTGTGTAGCGTATTCCGTCTTAGATGCGTGTTCCTTTATCTTTTCTAGTCTTGCTTTTAAACTTCTAACCATTCCCCTACCTCGTGTGTAATTCTGTCTGATTTATGTAAAAAAAGGGGATTGCTCCCCTCCACATCACAAACCTAATAAACCACGTTTTTCTTTGCCCAGCAGCTTATCATATAGGGCTTTATCTTTCTCAAATAGTTCACGTCTACGCTCGTAGCCCATAGCTTTAAACTCTTCAAGGGTTACAGCTTCCTTTTCATAAGATTTTGAAATACTTTCTACGTTCTTGGCAAGCCCTTGCAGTAAGTCAGCTTGTCTCTTCTCTTCTTCGATTTCTTGAAATAGTTGTTTATATTCATCTTTCATTATTGTTCTCCTTCGAATAAATTGATGCGATTCACAAAATACGCTAAATCATCTTTTGGATCTAAATAGCGGTATTGACTTCCCATATAACCAGCTACACCACTGTAAATGTAAGGCTTACTTACCCCACTATATTCTGGAGACGTATTCAGGCGGTCAAATAACTCTTCGATACCTGTTTCTCTTACCCCATCCGCCAATCTTTTAGCAGTATTTTTGTAGTTTTCGTTATAATTCGCAATCAACTCCAGAAGCTCAATAGATTTCTGTTTGATTTCTTGACGCTGGCGTTTCACCGTTTCATCTTGCTCTAATGCTGTTTCTAAATAACCTAACGCATTAATTTTTCTGGCGTCTGCTACGATTGAGTCAATTCGTTCTTTTTCAAGTTTTGTTCTTTGCTCTTTCATATCAGCAATATACTTTTCTTTTGCGTTGATAGCTTGAAAATCTTCAAAAGTTTGCAAATCCGCTTTTTTAGCTTTAATAGCCTTAACTTCTTGCTCTGCTTTCTTGATTTCCTCATCAAAGCGATCAAAAATCTCTAATTGAGTCCGCACTTTGTCCATCTGGTTTTTGACTTCTTGCAATGTTGGCATTTCTTTTTCCTCCAATCTTTCCAAAAATAAAAGAGGCATAGCCAAAATAGATTACTCTACTTTATGCTATACCTCTGATTTTTTCAGTCAGTATTCTTTTTAAATATTGTTGTTTTAGATTCCACGCTAGAAACAATCTCGCCATCTTGTATTTTTAGCGTCACGCTCCCAAACCTTGGAACCTCTAACAGTTTTATTTTACCATAATTTTTGAAATAAATAAAGCCTTCTTGTATTTCCATGTTTAGCCTCTCATGCTATTCCTCAAGCTCCTCCTCCTCTGGTTGTTTGTAATAATCTTTGAAACTGTCACAAATACGCTTGAAGGTCTTGTTTAG
This sequence comes from Streptococcus mitis, assembly GCA_009496085.1. GTDB lineage: Bacteria > Bacillota > Bacilli > Lactobacillales > Streptococcaceae > Streptococcus > Streptococcus mitis_BY. The sequence continues at coordinate 30,892 of WIJN01000018.1, forward strand.
TTTGCTATCCTCCACATACTCAGCGACAAGCGTTCCCTTATCCTTGTAGGTCAATGAGATCACAGGCTGGCAATATGTTCCAGTCATATATCCCAGTAGCGCGTGACCTGCTACTTGAGCGGTCGCCTGATCACAAAAATAGTAAGTGAAAGTGAATGTTTTTGCTTTATCTGAAAATGTTTTTAATGTCATGTTGTTTTTCCTCTTTCTGTTTTAAGGGTGTCACTAGTAGTTACACCATTGCAAGGGGGTCGGTACTATCTACCCCATTTTGTTATCTGTATAATACTAGCAAACCAGCAATCGCACCCATACCATCACTATCTCCTACGGTTGCGGTTGAATGTTTTACATCAATTACCTGCACGGTCGCCATAAAATCATTTACTTCCTGTTCAAAATTTTCTAGTGATTGTTGCCATTTGTAATAAAAAAATAGTTTAATTTTCATGTTTTTTACTCCTTTTGTACTTAATTGATTTTTCTGTCCCCTTTTTTATACGCTTCTTAAAAATTTTATACACTTGTTTTTAAAAGTGTATAAAAAATAAAGTCAGTAGTACCAAGGGTTTTGCTATTGTTTTATACACTTTATACACTTTATACATTAAAATAAAAATATATATAGGGATAATAGGGACTCTATTTCTGAAACATGATATAAGGAAATTTTTTTATTTCCGTGTTTTTCGTATAAAGTGTATAAAACCCTTGATATTACAACGCTTTTAAGTGTATAAAATTTTTGCCCTACTGTGTAAAGTGTATAAAATTCTTATTTTCTTTTCCTTCTCTTTTTGTACTCTGGCCAATGGTTGTAATACCCGCGTTCATTCTTTGGCTTTTTCTGCTTTTCGGGTGTTGCCCTACCATTAGCATAGGCTACGCTTGCAAACGGCGGTAGGTCTTCTTTAGGATAAAAACCTTTATGGATCTGTTGCCCTGCAGGGATAACCTTCTGGCCAACTGCGAAACCTTCAGGCAGGTTGCTTTTGATTTCTCGATGTAAGCCCATTTCTGACCTGTTTTCTTTAATACCATAGTATTCTAGGAAACCTTTCCAAACGTGATAGACAAAACTATTAGGAATAAACTCACTTGTCAATTCATCAGTAAAAAACTTAGAAACAAAATCAATAACGGGGTTCATGTCCTTATGGTGTTCTTCAAGTATTTCAATAGACTTCGTAGGGTTAATGTCAGCGATTGGTGTTTCAATAGCCAACTTAACCAGGTACTCCAGCACTTCTTTGCGGTTAATGTAATCGTCTTTGATAGCCTTGTTAGGATTACCTTTAAATATTTTGGTAAAAGGTAAAATTCTAAATCGCCTATCAATAGCTGATTTATCCCCGTTCATTCTTGGTAAACCATTAGAAGATTGTACTACCGTCATATTAAGGCGTATGCTATAAGGGCGTTTCCCTTTGTCCTCTATGGTCATTATGTCGCCTGTTGCTAAGCTAAACATATCTGAAGTGTCTCTAATTACTGCGTCCTTTTGTACATCATCACCGATTACAAGCGACTTTCCCAATAATATAGAAGTTGAAAATTGGCTTTTTGTTAAGCCAGTGATTTTCAAACTGGCCACATTTTCCATACCAACTAGGTTTATAAGTAACTGCTGAAAAGTTCCTTTTCCTGTTCCACCTTCACCGAAAAGCCAAAAGATTTTTTGCAATGACTGCCCTGTGACGCTTGCTTTTATAATCTGGATAGCAAGGTTATAAAGCTCCTTGTCACCGTCAAACAACTCTAAAAGCCAAGCTGTCGGCTTCCAGCCGTTAATTATAGGCTCTTCTGCTCCAGGTCTATAACCTGTTTTTATCTTTCTTGTTGCTGTAATCTCTGGTGTAGTTTCTTCAAAAATGCCTGTCTTAGCATTGTATAGCTGTTTCCCAATTACAGTATAATTGCCTTGGATTTCCCTCATTTGGCTCTGTCTAGCTATTTTATAAAGCGTGTCAAATGCCTGTTTTTCCGTTGCGTTTGGATAAATGACAGAAATAAGATCTTGCAAAAATTCATTATCCTCTAACCAGATACCAAAATCAGGATTATAGAAATATAATGGGGCTTTTTGCCCTTGTGCCTCTGGCTTAATTCTAATAAATCGGACGTACTTTTTTAACATAATAGCAACTCCCAGCGGATTAGTTGGTAAGGCCTTACTGCTCTTTTCCTCGCCTTTCTGCTGGGCTAGTTCTTCATGCTGGGCCTCGGTTAACCTGCCTGCCTTTACATTTTCAAGGTGTTTGCTGTCTGCCATAACTTCTTCATAAGCTTGCTGATAAGCCTTGTCCTTGATTTCTTGACACTCTTTGATAAGCTGTCCCCTAACACCTTTGAAAGTCTTAAAGTGCTTATCTTCGCTTTCACGCGCCTCTAAGATTTCACTTTCTAGGTTTCCTAATTCTTCTAGTTCTATGGTTCTATCCTCTCTTTCTATATTCAGCCCGTGCTATACTGCTAAAAGTGCGGTCTAGCTCTTCAATAGGCAATGGTTCAACTGTCACGCTATTGGCTATCTTAGTAAGTTCATAGGCGGTCTCTAGGTCACAATCAACCCACTTATTAAAGAGTAAGCCTACAAAGCGTGTCAGTGCTACGTTGCGCCCTCCCTCGTCTCCAAAGCCATTAAAAAGCGTGTCAATGATCCTCATAGTCATTGACCTCTGGCCACTTGCTCTAGGCTTGTAAAGCTCAGTAGTTCCTTGCTTCGCTCTTGGTTCAACCTTGGGGACTGGATAATCTAGGCCATACTCTACAATCTTTTGATAACTTGCTGGGTCGCCTGTTGTTACTGGTAGCCCTTGGAGTTGTGACCATGTAAGGCTGGCCATATCAAAGGGTAGTCCAATCTTATCAGCAATCTCTTTCACTACCTGCTTATAGGTTGCCTCATTCATCACGTTGTCAGGCTTCACTACAAGGCGAAAACGGGGCTTTTCTAAACTATGTTTAATAGTCGGGTATAAGATATAAGAGTAGCCAAATAAAGCGCTAGAAACAGCCTTTATAAAGCCCTCAGATGTCCCCTGTATATCGTCATAATCAAGGAAAATCAAATCCCGATAGATTAGACTGGAGTTGTTTCGCTTGTAACTGCCATGCTTTTCTGGCGTCACTTTCCCACTGATACAGTAAGGCGCTTGTGTACGTTTAAATTCTTCAATGTTTGCCCCTTCAGGGACTACCAAAGGCTTAAAGCGTTCAATGTACTGGAACGGCTCAATTTTATCAAATGGATAGACAAGATTACTCTGAAAGCCTTTAGCCTCGTAAATTGCCATGCTCCACCCCCAGAAACTTCATCAAGTCAGAAATTCTATAATAGATTTTCCTAGTATCTTCTAGTGGGGGCTGGTATCGCTTTAGCCCTGCTTTTTCCCATTTTTGGAGTGTCATATATTTTATATCTAACTCGTCCATAACTTCCTGGGCTGAGATTAAACCTGTCAGTCGTGGTTTGACTGTATCACGCGCTTCCAGGTATCTTTCCACTACCTCCAGAATGCCATGCGCTAGGTCTTGCTCGCTTTCTCGGCTTAGGCTAAACATATCCGCCCACCTCCTTCAAGGTTTCTTTGTAACTCTCTAAATCAGCATTTAAAAGGACCGTTAGGCGTTTCTGTTCTTCCTGTACCTGGTTATAGAATGCCTTTGCACCGTCCAGTAGCTCCTCTTTGTTAGCTGGGATAAAGTAGCCTCTAAAAGCTCCGTGACGTATCCCGATGATAGGAACGCCGTAGCGCGTGATCAGACGGCTGATAATATCTTGCACGGTTCTTTCTGCTAGCTTAGTGATCAGGCTGATTTCTGCCCCTGTTATGGAGTTCTCAGCCCCCACCTTGATTAGTCTTAATACTCGTTTGTCATTCTCTGATAGGCTCATTCAGTTCCTCCTCTCCTTTGCTTTTATTCAAAAAGGTTATTTGTCCGCTCGCTACTCCTTGCAAAATATCTTTTTGAGTTTCTATGATTGTATCAAGGGTTTTCAAAATAGCTGTCTTAGTCTCTAAATCCAACGTTTGTTTTGTCAACAAGCCCATAGTTACAGCTAACTTTGTTGCATTGTCCATACACGTAGCTAGAAAAATATCTTTTGTAAAATAAGGTTCATCTGGTATTTTTTCACTATCAAGGTATATCTTCACTGTGTAACTCATTTCATTCCTCCGTAAACTCTTACCCCTGCAAGCTGGATATATCGCCCATATTCAGGGTTTAAATCCTCGCTAGGTGTTTCTATCGTCTGTTTGCTTTCTCGCTCAAATTGGGCGCTTTTTTTGCGGTCTCGGTGGTTTAAATAAAGCAGTAAGCCAATCAATACCACCATAAAGATTACCGCTTGTGTGTTGGTCAAATCTAACTCATTCATGCTATGCCCTCGCTTGATAATTCTTGATATAGTCCACTTGATCAGTTCGCTCCATCTTCAGGAAGTCGTCCACCTCTTCGGGTGTTACCTTTCTATCTAAAAAATCAGCGATAAACTGGAATAGGTTTGGATTTCTTGACTTAATTTCTGCCATTACTTCATCAAACTCTGCTTGTGTCATGTTGTCTAGGTCTAGTGTCATTTTAATAGCCCTCTTTCTTCTAAATCAGCAACTACTAAACGACGTAAGTACATCCAGGTTGAAGTAGTTGTATGATTGATCCCATTACTTAGATTGTTTTCTTTTATTGCTTGATCTAAGAAATTGAATAGCAACCAGTCAGGAGCTTCACCATGCCTTTCTGTACAGTCGTCGTCATATTTTTTTAATTCCCCAAGCAGGTTCTCAACATTCCTATTAAAAAACTCCTCATGACTTGCCTCTTGCTTTTTATAAGTTTCCGATAGTTTATAAAATTGAATCCATAACTGACTAATTGCTGATCTACAATCTTCAGCAATCTCGGTTGCTCCGTGGTGTTTCTTTGATAAATGCCACTCTGATAAAATATCTAGCTTTTCTTCTACAAGTCCTAACTCTGTTTCAAAATCTTTAAAGTATGTATCCATGTTTTTACCTCTGTTTCTATGTTGTGTAATTGCTCTGATGGCTTTTTAATGCTTTTTACTATCCAGGATATCCTCACACTCAAAGTTGGGCGATGGCGAGTGTGGGGATTTTGAATGGTTGTTTCTTATACAGTTTTTCTTGCAATGAAGTTCCTCACGCTCAGAAGTTTGCCGACCGAGAGCGTGGGGCTTTTTGAATTGTTTCTTATAAACGATATCTTCACGCTCAGAGTCGCCAAATTGAAAGCGTGAGAAAGTACCAGTTTTAAGAGTTGGCGCTCTCCGTATGGTCAAATTGCCCTAAATATGCTATAATCTAGGTATAAATCTTACTAAAACCTCTTTGATAATAGCTTGCCTGCTTTGTTAAATTCGTTTTAGTGTTAGTGTGAAAGGCTCTGCGGTGTGGTTATTGCTAAGCCTTTTTTTGTTGCTCTCACGCGCTTCTTTGGCGTGTTTTTTTATTTCTGAATGCCATAGCTTTAATTTCCTGATAACTCATATTCAAGCCAATCATAGCTATTACCATATCCTCAAATGCTTGGTATTGCTCCAGCTCGTCACTGGTCAAGCTATCAATGCCATTGTAGCCTCCACGCTCTTCCCTTAACTGCTTAGCGTTCCTGTCAGTTACTGCCTTCAGTAGCAGGTTGTTCATGGTGCTATGCGCGCGCTTGGGTGCATTAGTCCATGTTTCTATACTGTCATGCAGTGTTTTTCTTTTTGGCTTTTCTAGCGCCCTCTGCATACGAAACTTAGAAAGTTCCTCACGCATTTCAAAGAAGGCTTTGACTAGGTTGGTTTTGAAGTTGGCCACTGGCTCGGTATTCTTTAAGAATGTAACTAACAAGGTCGCTTGTTGCTCATTCAAAATATAGTCCTTAGTATTCTGGCCACTTTCCATAGCTTGGATTTTAAATCCAACCTTTCCGAACTGTTCAAACCTTGCTTGATGTTTGCGAATTGTCTTGGTTATAGTGTGATGTTGCAATCCTGTACACTCTGCCACAATACTGCTCAGTGTATACGGCTCTTTCTTATCGTCCATGTAGACTAGCTCCATTGTGGTTCTACCTCCTGCATGAATCGGGTTAGCTTGCTTGTCAGACGGCTCTTCTCGTCCATATTTTGAGCCTCTGCAATGGCTTTGGCTAGTGTATCGATATAATACCGCTCTGCCTCTGCCAACGTGTCAGGGGCTTTTATAGTGGTCTGTGGTTCTTCCACCAGTTCCCCATCCATGTAGTAGCCATTTAGTCGGATTTCTTTCAGAATGTGCTTGATTACTTTTTTAAACTCTTTGGCTTTTGGTTTGGTTGACCGCATAAGCACCTCATAGAGTCCATGTTCAGTTAAAAACCAGACTTGTTGACCACTACGAAAAGTTTTCGTAGTACCGTCTAAAGGCGTCCCTTTTACCTTTTCATCTTCATCAACTTTTCTTAGCATTGCTTGTACGTCATAATAGCCTTGTGATGTCTTAGTGTAGTCAATCATCTCAGCAATCGCCCTAGCTAAAAATAGCGGTTCTTGTTCACTGCCGTAGATGTCCAATGGCTGACCGTGAATAACGGTAGTAGTGACAACCTGCAATAGTTGCCCTTGGTCTGTTGTCTCTTCAAAAATACTTACTTGTGTTGTCATGTCTTGCTTAACCTCTCTGTATAACCTGTTTAGTCTTTTTCTGCTTTCCTTGTTGGGTTTATGTTTGCCCTGTGCCCACTTACCAACTGTTCGGGGGTCTATGCCTATCCGTTGGCCAATAGCTACCAAGTTCAGCCCGTGAGTGGTTCGCATTTCATCGATGACCCTTGTGTAGTTCCTCTTCATTGCTTGCCTGCCTTTCTAGCTATAAAATAGTTCATCTATGGTTATATCTGATTTGATTTCTGCAACCATTGACTTAATCGCTAGGCGTTCTTTGTCATTGAATGGCGTTTTACCTAATTCTTTGTTGTTGTATGACTGCAAAGAAATTTTTAGCTTGTCCGCCATTTGCTGCTGAGTTAGTCCTAACATAACCCGATAGCCTCGTAGTTTGCTCATAGGTTTCCCCCTTTCTAAAAAATCCCCCTCCATGAATAGATTGAAAGTGTGAAAGGTTGGAGGGGGGGCTGTGCACATTTTTTATGTGCCTGATTTGTATGATACACAATATTTTTTCTGTTGTCAACTGTTTTTTTAATTTTTGCACAAAAAAAATGTACTTTTTCTAAGATATAGTATATAATCTTCTGTGAAAGGTGTGATAAAGCATGAATAGATTGAAAGAATTAAGACAAGAAAAAAAGCTATCTCAAAAAGAGTTAGCTGAAAATATTGGGGTTCATTATCGGACTCTTCAAAATTGGGAAAACGGAGAAAGCCAAATTAAACCAGAAAAAGCCCAGCAACTTGCTGACTACTTCGGGGTAAGCGTTGGGTATCTGTTGGGGTATGAGGATGACTCTAGCTTAATAAAAAAATTAGGCCAAAAAATTTCTAAAATGTCCGGTACAGAGGCAATGGATTTTGCTTTTACAGAAGAAGGTAACTTACTCGCTGAATTAATGTATCAAGCTGAATTAAAAAAAGAAAAGCAAAACAACAAAAAATTTAGAAACTTTGTTAAGTTCTTAAAATCAAATATAATCGTTTTAAACGATGAAGAAATTGAAAATTTTTACAATATGCTTTTAACTGCTGATTTAAACAGTGGAAATAAAAAGAAATTATTTGAAAAAGTGGCAGATGAAGACTTTACTAAAGCTGTTGATTTCTTAGAAAATAACGGATACACTATCTTCTTCGATAAATCATATAACGATGACTAATATCACGCCATCAGCAAAGTCGTAAGTCTATATAGATAAAAATCCCCCATATTTGCCAATATCAACCATCTTTTCATGGTCTATTGTGCAAAAACGGGGGAAATTGAAGAATAGAAAGCCGATTTTTCAAACTAAAGCGCAAAAAATGGGCAAAATTGACAAATAGCCACAAAAAAAGACAAGCTAGCTACTGCCAACTTGTCTAATATCGCCTGAACTGAAGTAACGGGAAAGATTCAGGCGATAATACCGAGAATAAGACTAAATAAACCACCAGAAAACGACTTAGGTATTGTTCATGATTGGATTTTTTCAGAGTTCGGACTCCCAAACTTTAGTCTACGCTATTATTATACCACTCTTGCATTTAAAAAGCGACTTACACCATACCACGCGCCCCAATGTTCAAGAATCATGAAGCGCGTGCTTCAGCAAGTCCGCTGACTTTGTCTATCAACAACTTCCTTCCCCTTTTTTAGGGACTCAGAAAATGAAGAAAATTGCTTTTTTCCAGTATTCTTGAAAATCCGACATTTTCCAACATTTACCCGTATATGTAAAAACACCCATACTAACCCCATATCCGCCTTGTTTTTTATTCTGGTATTATTCGTCTGACTCTTTAAAATCGAATGTGGGGCAAACTGTGAAGCCCTGGCATGATATAAACCACAATCTAAAACCTTTTTAATAATAGCTTGCCTGCTGATGTATTTTAGAAAGGTTTAAATCATGAAAATAACTGAAGTTATAAAAAAAGACGGTAGTAAAGTCTATCGTGCTAATGTATATCTAGGAGTTGACCAGGTAACAGGAAAGAAAGTAAAAACCAAAGTAACAGGTCGGACACAAAAGGAAGTTAAGCAGAAAGCCAATCAAGAAAAAATAGCTTTTCAAAAAGCAGGATCTACCAGACAAAAGGCTATTACCATAAAAAACTATCAAGAATTGGCAACTCTCTGGTGGGAAAGCTATAAGAATACAGTTAAGCCAAACACTCAAGGAAACGTTAGAGCGCTAATAGATAATCACATATTGCCTACTTTCGGGGAGTATAAGCTCGATAAGCTCACTACTCCACTTATTCAGTCAATTATCAATAAACTTGCTGATAAGGCTAATAGAGGGGAAGAGGGCGCTTTTCTACACTATGATATGATACACGCTTTAAACAAACGTATCTTACAGTATGGCGTAACCATGCAAGCAATACCGTCCAATCCTGCGCGTGATGTGGTTTTACCTCGTAACACTCAGAAAGCAAAGCGACAAAAGCTAAAGCACTTTGATAATCAAGAGCTAAAAAAGTTTCTTGTTTATCTTGATAATTTAGATAGTTGTAAATATCGTTATTACTATGATGTAACGCTCTATAAGTTCCTACTGGCAACTGGTTGCCGTATCAATGAGGCTCTAGCGCTTAGCTGGTCTGATATTGACTTAGATAATGCCGTTGTGCATATTACCAAAACACTAAATCGGGATCTAGAAATCAATAGCCCAAAATCTAAGGCTAGTTATCGGGATATAGATATAGATCAAGCGACTGTTAGCATGCTGAAGCAGTACAAACTACGCCAAACTAAAGAGGCTTGGAAGATAGGGCAACGTGAAAATGTAGTATTTTCTGACTTCATTCATGAATATACTAGCATTGTAAAACTTAAAAAAAGATTACTAACACATTTTAAACGCGCTGATGTTCCGAATATAGGTTTTCATGGTTTCCGTCATACTCACGCTAGTTTACTGCTTAACTCTGGAATACCTTACAAGGAGCTCCAGCACCGTCTAGGTCACTCTCAAATCAGCATGACTATGGACACATATAGCCACCTCTCAAAAGAGAACGCAAAAAAAGCAGTCTCATTCTACGAAACTGCACTAAAAGCACTATAGGGGGAGCAAAAAGGGGAGCAAATTCAAAAATTAACAATTCAAGACAAAGCAAAAAGCCAATAACAACGGTATTTTGTGAGATTTATTTTGGCAAAAGGTTCATTTTTCTACAAAATAGTTATCTTTGAAACTCCTTTTCTAAAGGTTATCTTTTTCTGATATAATGTAGAAAAACAGCTAAAGGAAAGACTATGAAACCACTACTTGAAAGCATCGATACCCGCTTTGGAACTGCCAGCAAGCATGCCTTTTCTCGGGGAAATACCCTGCCTTACACAGGCGTGCCTTTTGGGATGAATTACTTTGTGCCCCAGACCAGCGACCAGGAGGGATCTTGGTTTTTCGACCCACATCTGCCTATATTTCAAGGGATTCGATTAACTCACCAGCCCAGTCCTTGGATTGGGGACTACTCTTGGCTCCTTCTGACACCTGTCACAGGCCAACTGGGTGGAGACAGCCTCTTCCATCGTCAGTCTTCTTATGACATAGATAAGGCCTCTTTCCAAGCTCATTATCTGAAGATTTTCTCCCTGCGCTATCAGATTAAAAGCCAGCTCACACCGACTTGCTACGGCGCCTCTATTCGTTTGGAGCAAAAGCAAGGCAAAGCCCTCTCCCTCTATCTTCACGCAGCAGATAAACTGACAGTAGAGCAGGTAGATAAGCGAACTCTTGCCCTGCGACAAGAAGGTAAAACTGAAACCAACAAAAATTCGCTAACGATGTTCACTGCCCTGCAAATGAATACGGATATTCTTGCTGTCAGCCAGGAAGAGAGAGACTGGCGAATTGACTTAGCAAGTAGCCATGCTGAAATTCAGCTAGGAACTTCTTTCATCTCTCCTTCTCAAGCACTGCTTAATCTACCTCAACAAGACTTCGATAACTGTAAATCAAATGCACAAGCGGACTGGGAAAATCTCCTCCATCGTTTTGATATTATAGAGACAGGAGAGGCTGACCGAACCTTCTTTGACCACTGTCTCTACAGACTCTTCCTCTTCCCACAAACTTTTTATGAAGTTGATGAATCAGGTCAAGCCATCCACAAGGATCTAGCTACTGGAACTATCAAGCCTGGTATCCTCTTCAGCAACAATGGTTTCTGGGATACCTTCCGCACCACCTTCCCCCTCTTTGCCCTTATAATACCGGAGCACTATCACCGCTTTTTAGAAGGTTTCCTCAATAGCTACCGTAATACTGGTTTTCTTCCAAAATGGCTGGCTCCAGATGAACGGGGTATGATGCCAGGTACACTTTTAGACGGTATTATCGCAGATAGCGCCTGCAAGGACCTGGCCCCCGACCTAGAAGAAGAACTCCTCCAAGCCATGCTTGCAACAGCCAGCAAGACCGACCCTCTCGGCATCAATGGTCGCCACGGACTAGCCCAATACCAAGAACTGGGCTACCTCTCTATCGACCACCACGAAAGCGTCAGCCACACCCTAGACTATGCCTATAGCGACTTTTGTATCGCAAGCTGTGCCGAGAAACTAGGGAAAATAGAAATCGCTGAGACCTACAAGGCCGCATCACAAAATTACCGCCATCTATTTGACGCTGAGACAGGTTACATGCGAGCACGTGATAGTCAAGGCAACTTCCGCCCTGACTTTTCTCCTTATAGCTGGGGACGTGATTATGCCGAATGTTCAGCCATCCAAGCAACCCTAGGTGTCCTCCACGACATCCCAGGCTTGATCCAGCTTATGGGTGGAAAAGAAGCCTTTAGCAACTATCTTTTGAAAACCTGTCAGGAGGCTCCCCTCTTTGAGACAACAGGCTATGGCTACGAGATTCACGAAATGAGCGAAATGGCTACTGCTCCTTTTGGACAAATAGCCATTTCCAACCAACCGAGCTTCCACATTCCTTATCTCTTCCGCTACAGTGATTACCCTGACTACACTGCCCTTCTCATCAAGACTCTACGTCAAAAAGCTTTTCACCCAAGTTGGGAAGCCTATCCTGGCGATGAGGATAACGGCAGTCTCTCGGCCTGGTACATCTGGTCAGCTCTCGGATTTTATCCGACCTGTCCAGGAAAACCAAGCTATGACCTCGGAATACCTCTCTTTGACCACCTCCGAGTTTATCTGGCTAAAGAAGATCAATGGTTGGATATCCATACTAAACAAAACCACAGCCATTTTAACTTTGTAAAAGAATGTCGATTAGATAATACCTCTATAACTAGCATTCAACATCAAGACCTCTTAAAAGCTGAACAGCTAACCTTCAACCTTAGTTGGTTAGCAAGTCAGCCGTCCACTTTCTGAAATGCAAAAATCTCCTAGCAGGCTTTCCTGCTAGGAGATTTTCTTGTGAGAGGTACTTGTTTAAGCTTTGAAAATCGGATTTATCACCTGATGTTTATCAAACAATCTACCAATTAAGCTTCTTCGTCTTCTTTACGACGACGACCTGCAAGACCAAGACCAAGTAATGCACTTGCTGCAGCTGCTACCATAGCTACAGTAGAATCTGCTGTACCTGTATTTGGTAACTCTTTAGCTCCTTTACGCGCATTTGCTTGTGCTGATGTTGCTTGGCTAGCATTAGATGCTGCCTTAGCTTTGTCAGCGTCTGTCAAATTGCTTGGATCTTTAACTGCTGTTGCTGATGGATCTTGAACGCCTTCTGAATCATTAGCTTTCGCTACTGCTTTATCAGCTGGAATTACTGCTGTTGAGCCATCTGGGAAGCTTACAGTTGTTGTTCCATCTTTACCTACTTTAACATCTGTTGCTGTTGGGTTAGATTTCTTAACTTCGTCTGCTACTTTAGCTTTTTCAGCGTCTGTCAAGTTGCTTGGATCCTTAACTGATGTCGCTGATGGAGCCTTAACGCCTTCTGAATCTTTAGACTTGTTGGCTGGTTTAGCTGTTTGATCCTGCGCTACCGGTGTGTTCTTACCTGCATCTGTAGCTGGTTTACTTGGATTTTGAACACCTTCTGAATCCTTAGCTTTCGCTACTGCTTTAGCTGCTGGGATTACTGCTGTTGATCCATCTGGGAAGGTTACAGTCACTGTTCCATCTTTACCTACTTCAACATCTTTCGCTGTTGGGTTAGATTTCTTAACTTCGTCTACTACTTTAGCTTTTTCTGCATCTGTTAAGTTAGCTGGATCTTTAACTGGTGTTACTGATGGGTCTTTAGCACCATTTGAGTCAGCTGATTTAACTGTCTTATCTGGTGTTACTGTTGTTGTTGAACCATCTGGGAAGGTTACAGTCACTGTTCCATCTTTACCTACTTCAACATCTTTAGCTGTTGGGTTAGATTTCTTAACTTCGTCTGCTACTTTAGCTTTTTCTGCATCTGTTAAGTTAGCTGGATCTTTAACTGGTGTTACTGATGGGTCTTTAGCACCATTTGAGTCAGCTGATTTAACTGTCTTATCTGGTGTTACTGTTGTTGTTGAACCATCTGGGAAGGTTACAGTCACTGTTCCATCTTTACCTACTTCAACATCTTTAGCTGTTGGGTTAGATTTCTTAACTTCGTCTGCTACTTTAGCTTTTTCTGCATCTGTTAAGTTAGCTGGATCTTTAACTGGTGTTACTGATGGGTCTTTAGCACCATTTGAGTCAGCTGATTTAACTGTCTTATCTGGTGTTACTGTTGTTGTTGAACCATCTGGGAAGGTTACAGTCACTGTTCCATCTTTACCTACTTCAACA
>WIJN01000019.1:0-44192 GCA_009496085.1 Streptococcus mitis
GTTTTCGGAACTTTGAAAACTTCAAAAAACGGATTTTTATCGCTCTGAATATCAAAAAAGAAAGGACGAAATGGGTCCTTTCTCGAGCTTAGCTTTTCTTCAACCCACTACAGTTGACAAAGAGCCGCAATTTACTTCCTTTCTATCATTAGTTATTCAAGGCTGCTGCCATTGTAGCTGCAACTTCTGCTTCAAAGTCGTTTGCAGCTTTTTCGATACCTTCACCAACTTCAAAGCGAGCGAACTCAACTACTGAAGCGTTAACTGATTCAAGGTAAGCTTCAACTGTCTTGCTGTCATCCATGATGTAAACTTGTGCAAGAAGTGTGTAAGCTTGGTCAACTTTAGTGTTGTCAAGCATGAAGCGATCCATTTTACCTGGGATGATTTTATCCCAGATTTTTTCTGGTTTACCTTCTGCAACCAATTCAGCTTTGATAGCTTCTTCAGCTTGAGCGATTACTTCATCAGTCAATTGAGCTTTAGATCCGTATGCCAAGTGTGGAAGAGCTGGTTTACCAACCATAGCACGGCTTTCATTATCTTGGTCGATAACGTGGTTCAATTGTGCCAACTCATCTTTAACAAATTGCTCATCCAATTCTTTGTATGAAAGAACTGTTGGTTTCATAGCAGCGATGTGCATTGAAATTTGTTTAGCAAGTGCTTCGTCTCCACCTTCGATTACAGAGATAACACCGATACGTCCACCGTTGTGTTGGTATGCTCCGAAGTGTTGTGCATCTGTTTTTTCAATCAAAGCAAAGCGACGGAATGAGATTTTTTCTCCGATAGTCGCTGTCGCAGACACATAAGCTGCTTCAAGAGTTTCACCTGAAGGCATTGTCAAAGCAAGAGCTTCTTCGTTGTTAGCTGGTTTTCCTTCAGCGATTGCTTTAGCTGTTGCGTTTACCAACTCAACAAATTGAGCGTTTTTCGCAACGAAGTCAGTTTCAGCATTTACTTCAACAACTGCTGCAACGTTACCGTCAACATAAACACCAGTCAAACCTTCTGCAGCAACACGGTCAGCTTTCTTAGCTGCTTTTGCCATACCTTTTTCGCGAAGCAATTCAATCGCTTTTTCGATATCGCCTTCCACTTCAACCAATGCTTTTTTAGCGTCCATAACACCAGCACCAGATTTTTCACGCAACTCTTTTACAAGTTTAGCTGTAATTTCTGCCATTTTGATTCTCCTATATTTTTTAAAAATAGGAGAGCTGGGCTAAGCCCCGCCCTCCTAGGTAATTACTATTTATATGAATTAAGCGTTGTCGCCTTCTACAACTTCAACGATTTCTTCGATTGAGTCTGCTTGAGCTTCTGAAGCTGTAAATTCTGCTTCAACTGCTGCAACAGCATCTTCACCTTGGCGACCTTCAATGATAGCGTCTGCCAATTTAGCTGTAATCAACTTAACTGCGCGGATAGCGTCATCGTTAGCTGGGATGATTACATCGATATCATCTGGATCAGTGTTTGTGTCAACCATCGCTACAACTGGGATACCCAATTTTTTAGCTTCTTTAACAGCGATTTGCTCTTTATGTGGGTCAACTACGTACATTACATCTGGGATACGAGGCATATCTTCGATACCACCCAAGAATTTTTCAAGACGTGCACGTTGTTTGTTAAGAAGTGCAACTTCTTTCTTAGGAAGAACTTCGAAAGTTCCATCTTCTTCCATGCGTTTGATTTCTTTCAAACGAGCGATACGTTTTTGGATTGTTCCCCAGTTTGTAAGAGTTCCACCCAACCAACGGTGGTTAATGAAGTATTGACCTGAACGTACTGCTTCTTCAGCAACTGCATCAGCTGCTTGTTTCTTAGTACCAACAAACAATACAACTGCATCGTTAGCTGCTGCATCACGCATGAAATCGTAAGCTTGGTCAGCGTATTTTACAGTTTGTTGCAAGTCGATAACGTGGATTCCGTTACGCTCAGTGAAGATGTACTTAGCCATCTTAGGGTTCCAGCGACGAGTTTGGTGACCAAAGTGTACACCAGCCTCAAGAAGTTGTTTCATTGAAATTACTGCCATGAGTATTTCTCCTTTTTGTTTTTTTTCCTCTTCTTGACTTCAACTCGCAAAACGACCCAAGGGCAACTGTTTCACAATTCATCAAGAATGAGTATTATCGTTTACACGACAATGTTCATTATACCACATTTTTTTATCATTTTCAAGTTTTTTAAGAATTTTTTATAGAGGGATAACTTATCAAAGTAACTTTCACCATAGTGGAACGTAATCTGAAACGCTTTCAGATTAGGAGATTTTGTGCGCTATTTTTTCTATTCATTTTGGCTACAGAAACTATAAAATCAAGCATTATTAAAAACAAGTGGAACTTACCCTGACACGGAATTCCACTGTTTTTTACGATTTTATCAGATTTACTTCCATTTGGATTAGCGGTAGAACTTAGTTTAGAAATTTAGCCCATCAAAAAAGAGACTCTATTAAGTCTCCTTTTCTAATTAATCTGCATAAATATATGTTACAAAACCTGATGATGTAGTTGTTGGATTAAACCATCCACGGTGATTTCCAAGCGTGCGATTACCAGCATAATTTGATTCTGACACTTGGATACGTGTTGTTGATTCTACAGCAGTGACTACCGCTACGTGTCCATATCCACCATCGTTCCAACATGCAATCGCACCAACTTGAGGTGTTGAACCTGTACGGAATCCTGCAGCAGCTGCACTTGTAGCCCACTGTGCTCCATTACCCCAATAGTCTCCAGCCCAAGGTGCTAATGTTTTAACTCCCCATGTACATTCCCCAATTGGATAACTTGAAGCGTTTGTACTATATGTTGGGCGTTGTTTAACTGCTACAGGAGTATATGTTGTTGATTCTGAAGAAGCTACTGCTTGAACCTGTGCTGCAAATGTCGTATTTCCAGAAGCAACAACTGTTTGTTGTTGGCTTGCTTGTTTTGCCTTATAAGCTGCTTCTGCCTCTGCTGCTGCCTTTGCTGCCGCTTCTGCTTCTGCTTTTTTCTCTAGCAAACTTGCTTTTTCATCTTCTGCTGTCGCTTTTTCAGCAGCAAGATTTAATTCTGCAGCTTTCAACTCAGCTTGTTTTGTTGTTAGAGTTTGTGCATCATCAGACAATTTCTGTTGATTTGCAATTACTGTATTAATTGCATCATTGTTTGCCACTTGCTTCTCAGAAATTGCTTTTTTATCTGCTTTTTGTTGTTCCAACATTTTGTTGTTAGCAGATACGATTTCATTCATTGCTGCAACACGTGAAATGGCTTCTGTAATTGATTTTGAGTTCACAATTGTATTGATGTAACTTGTTGCAGCTCCGTTTGTTTGAGCACTACGAGCTTGTTTTTGCAACGAATCATTACGAGATACAATATTCTTAGAAAGTTCTGTAATCTCACTCTCAAGTTTTTTGGATTCTGCTTGTAATCTGTCATTTTCAGCTTGCAAGTTAGATTGCTCAGCTTGAATAGCTGATACTTGCTCCTGAATTTGGTCAACTTGTTTTTGAGCTTCTTGTTGTTGTGCTGTTAAGTTACTAATTTTATTATCTTGAGCAGCAATTTTGTCATCAGTCGTTTCTGCATGCGCAGTTGTTAAAACAGCTACTTGAGAAACCATTACTGTACTTAATAAAAGTGACGCTAAGATTTTTTTCTTCATATTTGTAGATACTCCTTCTTTTAAAGACAATACTAGTATACCAAAAAAAGGCCTAATGAATATTACGCCTTTGTTACATTTTTGTTTCTTTCTTATAGATAATATTTTTCAAAAATAAACTGAAAAATAAGCATCCACACAAGATTTAAAATCATTGATGGTACTAGGCTATAAACGATAAAAATCGGCAGACTATCCACAGTTAAACCTACCACTATTGCAAGTATATATGCCCCCATCTCAAATAGAAAAGTCATGACAATAATTGCCAACATTCTTGTCCAACGATTCAATAAAATAACACTATTAAATTTATGGAGAAATACCCCTAACAAGACAAATAACAGAGTCGCAATCCCTATTAGATGGAAAAAGTAAACATCGTAAACCAAGCCTATCACAAAACAATAGACTAGGTAGAGATACTCTGATACTTCTATCGTCTCAAATAAGAGAAATAGAAAAAGAAAATGACTAGCCAAATGTACATGGGGGAAAAATGAGCCCAGAAGCTGGCTAATATGGGCGTCAATTAGAATAAAGAAAGGAAGCAATAAAAACACTCCAACCCGCTTCAACTGTCTCATTATGAATTCCCCACTAATTCTATCACACTCACATTATGAGTGTCTGCACTCAATTTAACAGTTACTTCTCGTGTCAAATAGTCTGTACTATGCGTTGTGGAGACTACTTCACCAACTGGAATATCCGCAACATTAAAGTTTCCTAATCCACCAGTGGCCACCTTATCTCCCGCACTAATATCGCTATTGCTATTTAATTGGCTAATTTTAAGAACTTCATTTTCCTTGTCGTAGCCAACAATAATTCCATAAATTGTAGTAGTACCGTGTTGAATTTTAACAGAAATCTTATCAGCATTTTCCGTATTTGTCAGAAGGTTGACTATAGTCGAGTTTTCCTCTACTTTTGAAACACTCCCAATCAAACCACCATTTGCAATGGCTAACATATTTTCAGAAGCTCCTTTTGATTTGCCTGCATCCAGGGTCAACTCCTGCTTCCAAGATACCGGAGAACGCATAATAACATCTGCTGCTATGATCTTTGTGGCTTGCAATTTGGACTTCATATCAAGCAACTGGCGCAGTTGTTCATTTTCTGTTTTTAAACTTTCCGCCTCATTCGATCTAACTTCTAACTGGTAAATCTGTTTCTTCAAACTTTCATTTTCATTATATGTTCGTGTCAAATGAGCCAAATCTGATTTGACAGAATCAAACCACTGAAAAGGTTTTTGTACAACCCTATCAACCAATGAGATTCCATCTCCTAATTTTGTCACAATTGTACTTGAATAAGTCGTCGCTAAGAGAGCTGACACAAGCAGAACAGTGACAAAAATAATAATGACATATTTTGATTTTTTAAAACGGTTCATATCCCTACCTTTATATCAAAAACTGTTACAATAACTTTTTATCAATTCCTGAAAGCTACTAAGATTTTAAGAAAAATAAGCAACAACCAAGTCCGATAATAATAAGAATGGTCAGCGTATCCTTTCGAGTCCATTTCAGTTGTCGGTATTGACTTCTACCTTTTCCCCCCTGATAACCACGCGCTTCCATGGCAATAGCCAAGGAATCCGCACGTTTTAAACTTGTCGCAAAAAGAGGAATCAAAATGGGGATCATAGCCTTCACCTTTTGAACAATGCTTCCTTCACCAAAATCCACTCCACGCGCTTTCTGTGCATTCATAATCCGCGTCGTATCATCCATTAAGGTCGGAACAAAACGTAGACTCATAGACAGCATCAATCCAATTTCATGAACTGGAACTTTCACACGCTTTAAAGGCTCTAACAAAGCTTCGACAGCTGATGCCAAACTTAAGGGCATGGTCGTTAAGGTTAACAAAGTTGAAAAGAAAATAATTAATACAAAGCGACAAAAAATAATTCCAGCTTGTTGCAAAGCATAATCCGTGATTCTCACAAACGAAAATTCAAATAAAACATTCCCATTAGAAATGAAAAACAATTGAAAAATAGTTGTGAAGGCAATCAAGAAAAACATAGATTTCAAGCCCTGAATAAAAAATGAAAGAGATACTCCTGACAAGGCAATAAATGTCCCTGTCGCTATAAAAAGAATTAGATTCGTCAAGGGATTATTAGCCCAAAAAACGATTAAAATCAGTAGCATCATAGCAAGCAATTTGCTACGTGGATCCAATCGGTGAACAATCGAATCCCCTGGGATATAACGCCCCAAAATCATACTATCCATTTAGCGACTCCTTGAACTCCTCTATCTTAATCGGCAATCGTTTAAATGACACGCCTCTATCAGCCAACCGTTTACAAAAGGCCGTAATTTTAGGTACTCCCAACTGCACTTCTTCCATGAAAACAACATCTTGAAAGACATCACTCGGTTTCCCACCCTTAACTAAACGTCCTTTTTCCATCACATAGACTTGATTCGCATATTCAGCAACATCATCCATCAAATGCGTTACCAAGACGATGGTCATCCCTGACTGGTGGAGTTTTTTGAACAAATTCATCAACTCTTTTCTACCCAGAGGATCCAGGCCTGCTGTGGGTTCATCTAAGACTAATATAGCTGGCTCCATGGCAAGTATGCCTGCAATTGCGACACGTCTCATTTGTCCACCTGATAGCTCAAACGGGCTACGATTAAAAAGTGATTCATTAATTCCAACCAGAGCCAGTTTCTCACGCGCAATCTTCTCCGCATCTTCTTCAGAAACTCCAAAATTTTGCGGTCCAAAAGCAACGTCTTTCAAAACCGTTTCTTCAAAAATCTGATTTTCGGCAAACTGAAATACCAAGCCAACCTGTTTTCTAATTTGACGAATATCTTTATTTTTAGAAGTCGAGGTGATTAAGGTATCAAAAACCCGCACACTCCCTTGACTTGGCACCAATAAACCATTTAAAAGTTGTAAAATAGTTGATTTGCCACTACCTGTGTGGCCAATTAAAGCCGTATAAGAACCATCTTCAATCGTCAAAGAAACATCTGACAAAGCTGTTGAAGCTAAGGGAGTCCCTTCTTGATATGTAAAACTCACATTTTCTAGAGCAATTCCCATAGTTTATTCTCTAGCTCACTTTCTGTCAAATAATTTTCAGGTAAATCATAGCCATTCTGGATCAAGGAATGTCTTAATTGATTGGCAAAAGGATCGTCTAATCCAATTTTATCTAAATCATTTCGAGAGAAAAGTTCTCTTGGACTGCTGGTTGACTCAATTTCCCCTTTTTTCATGACCAATACACGATCACTCATGGCGACTTCTTCCAAATCATGGGTAATGGAAATGACCGTCATATCATAGTCTTTTCGAATTCCTTTTACTGTCTCAATCAGTTCTCTACGCCCCTCAGGATCCAACATACTCGTTGCCTCATCTAAGATTAGAATCGCTGGTCTTAGAGCTACAACGCCTGCAATAGCCACACGTTGCTTTTGACCACCTGACAGACGTGCTGGCTCTCTCTTTTTAAAGTCCAACATGCCAACCAAATCCAGAGCTACTTCCACTCTCTTTTTCATTTCCTGACGAGAAAGTCCCTGATTTTCCAAACCAAAAGCAACATCATCTTCAACAGTCGCTCCAACAAATTGATTGTCTGGATTTTGAAAAACCATACCGATTTGACGACGTATATTCCAAACATTTTCCTCAGTCAGCCGTTGCCCATCAATTACAATCTCTCCGGATTCTGCTTCCAGTAAGCCATCAATTAAGCGAACCGTCGTTGATTTACCACTACCATTATGCCCTACAATCGAAAGCCATTCTCCACGTTTCACGTGAAACGTAATATCCTTCACATCATAGTATTTCTGATTTTCTTTATAGCGAAAAGAAAGATTTTTTACATCAATTATTGATTTCATTTCGAACCAAATGTCCCTTTAAATACATAGGCACTACCCTTGAAATAGTCATAGCCAGAGTAGATAGTGAAAAACAAGGCCACATAAAGTAGAACTTGGCCAATCAAAGTCCAATGTAATAGCAAGAAAATAATCGCAAACATCTGACTGAAAGTTTTAATTTTTCCAGGCATCGCTGCTGCTAAAACTGTTCCACCAGTTTCAACCAGTAACAGCCTTAAACCTGTAACAGCCAACTCACGACAGATAATCACTGCAACAATCCAAGCCGGAGCCATACCTAACTCAATCAACATAATAAAAGCCGACATAACTAGTAACTTATCCGCCATAGGATCTGCAAATTTACCAAAATTACTGACCACATTCCATTTACGAGCTAAATATCCATCTAAATAGTCTGTAATACTGGCAACAGCAAAGATAATAGCTGCCACTATATGACTCTCTATCGAATTTCCTATCGTTAAAATAAAGATAAAGATGGGAATAAAGAAAATTCGACCTATTGTTAAGAGATTTGGAATTTGTTCTTTTTTCATTTGTTTTTCCTTAATTCTTAGTAAAGGTTATTG
Source organism: Streptococcus mitis (assembly GCA_009496085.1). Taxonomy (GTDB): domain Bacteria; phylum Bacillota; class Bacilli; order Lactobacillales; family Streptococcaceae; genus Streptococcus; species Streptococcus mitis_BY. The sequence goes on from WIJN01000019.1 coordinate 8,156, forward strand.
TAATTGTCCCAGTATAAGCTGTTAATTTAGATAAATTCACAGTCTGATTATCTACTGTCAAAGCAACACCTTTTACAACACCTAAAGTAATGGTTACAGAATTTTTAGTTGAAACGGTTGTTTCCACACTTTTATTATCCGGTGATAAGGTCACTCCACCCTCAAGTTCACTTTCTGAAATACTAACCCAACTTCTAGCATCTGAAACCGATAATTGCAATTTTGCAGTTTCCTTACTTGTTTTATAAGCTATTTCTACATGATTTCCTTCACCTGATACACTTATAGCTGATTCTACACTAGAAGAACTGCTAGATGAACTACTACTTGAGGATTGGGGAACAGAGCTAGTTGAACTTATTGAACTTGTTGATTGAACCACACTGTAATTAGAAAGAGCAGACCCCTCTGGTTGAGTTTGAATATAGTTCCAAACATAATAGGTCACAAAAATTAAAATCGATAAAGCAAAAAGGATAAAATAAAATAAAGGTAAAAATGATGTTTTTTTCTTATTTTTCTTACTTGAACGTCTGCGCCCTGTCAACTCATCTTCATCAACATCCACTTCCTCATAAGTAATCATACTCCCAGAATCATAAGCATCCAAAACAATTTGGTCATCTAACTCAACAGCCCATGCATATTTTTTCAAGAAAGAACGCGTGTAAAAAGGACTTGGAAGTTGATCGAAATCGTCTGCTTCCATTGCTTCCAACATATCTAACTGGATTTCTGTCTTTTTCTGCAATTCATCTAAACTCAATCCCTGATTGATTCTAGCTAATCGTAAAACCTCACCAATTGTTTTTTTCCTCATACTTGTCATCCCTTCTTTCTAGTGTCTATTATGATAGGTTACTACGATGGGAATATTGTAAAATCAACTATATCCCCTTCATCTATTAAGTGATGCCCTGCTTCAAGGACATCCTCTAAAGTAATTTCCTGTAAAATCTTTGGTAAGTCAAAAATTGTCTCACCATGTTCAAAAGCATCATATTGCGTTGCAATAAATTCAAGAGAGTTCATGCTACTGAAAAATTCTCCAAACATCTCTCTTTTGATAATATCTAAATGATCCTCTGTAATATCCAAATCCTTTGTAAAATTACGAATGGCCTTCCTAAACTGATGAGATAAAGCAACTGGCTCTTTTGTATCCATTGTCAACATAACAAAATGAAAACGACTTGTTACTTCAATTTCAAGAGATAAGGAAGCATCTATTTTACCTGATTTATATAGTTTTTGAAAACGATCCGAAGTCCAACCAAACATCATTGCAAACAATAATTTTAATAAAATATGATGTCGATAGCAATACACCTCAGCAACTTCTCGATTACCTCTAACCCCAATCGCTAGTTTGGGAGAAGATACTTCCATTCTCATACTGTCCGTTTGCTTTACATCTTGTAAAAGCAACTTTTCTTTTGATACTTCCTGAACATTTAGATCTTCCAGTTCTTTTCTTTCAAAATAGTCCTGTACTTGCTCCACATCAAAATTACCGACTAAGAACAGAGACATATTTACAGGCTTGTAAAACCTTGTGAAATTTTCTTGCAAATTAGTTAGATTGATTTGGGAAATGGACTCCTCACTTCCAACTATATCAGTCGCTAAAGGTGTGCCAGGATATAAATTCGCTAAGGTTGAAAAGAATAAACACGAATCGGGATCATCTTGGTACATTTCTCGTTCTTGCTGGATAATATCCTGCTCTCTCAGAATGGAATCTTCGGTAAAATGTGCCGATGTTACCAATTCATCAAGTAAGTCTAAATTTTCTAAAAAATGAGCCGTTGCTGAAAAAAGATAACTTGTTTTTGTAAAGCTTGTAAAGGCATTACTATCTGCACCTAGACTCGTAAAAGCCGACATCAAGTCGCTAGAATCTTCTCTCTCAAATAATTTATGTTCAAGAAAATGAGCAATTCCTGCAGGATATTCTTTGACATCTCCGTCAACTTCTGTGACAAGCGTATCTACCGAACCAAACTGAACAGTGACACTCCCGTAAACCTCTTTAAATTCCTTTTTAGGCAAAAGAGCAACTATCAATCCATTTGACAAACGAGTTCGATAAACCATTTCTTTTACAGCTGGATAGTATTTTTCTTCAAAAACAACCTTTGTCATTCTATTCCTTCCATAAAGTAAATCGCCTGTAGTTTCACATTATTAGCTGCTCTACAAATAGCATCTTTGTCAACTTGCTCGAGATTTGCAATCCAACTTTTAAAATCTGCTGAAGATTTTCCAAGTAAGGCATTTTGATAAGCACGTTCAATCAATGAACCTTGATTATCTTGAGAAAGTAACAAAGACCGACGAATCATTTCTTTGGTCTGCTCTAGCTCAAGCTCTGTAAAATATCCTTTTTTTAAATCAATCAGTTGATTATTCATCATTTTACGAGCCTGGTTCCGATTTTCTCGATCGATACCAGCATACATCCTCAATAACCCACTAAATAAATCAAGCTGACTTGAAATAGTATAGGCCAATCCAGCATTTTCACGGACATTTGTAAATAGTTTAGAATGAGCAAATCCACCAAGTAAACCATTCATTACAATCATGGGTAAATGTTGCTCATCACCATATTCAGAAGGGCAATGATAACCTAATTCCAAAATGGATTGTCCCACATTTTTCCGAACCATACCTTCCTGAAGGATATTGGAATAAGGTTGACAATACTGAACCTTCACATCTCCTTTTCGACCTTTAAAGCCAAATGATTCTAATACATTTTGAATTTCAACCTCATTAAAGTCACCTAGAAAAAAGAAATCGATTCGATCATTGGCCAAAAATTCTTGGAAACAAGAATAAGAACTTTGTGGAGTTTCAGCTAAAATACGATTTCGTAAATCACTGTATTCCAATTGGAGACGTTCATCATGAAAAAGTAATTTATCTAATTCTTTATGTGCAAAATAAAAAGAATCATCCATATCAGCTGCTAAACTTGCTAACAATTGCTTTTTCTCAATTTCAAATAAGGCTGGATCAAATCCATTATCAACTACCACGGGTGAGAAAAGAATCTCTTTTACTAGTTCCAAAACCTGAGAAGTTAGCACATTTTTCCTACTTAAAAACTCATCACGAACATAGGTAAATGTCAAGTCTACAATATGACTTTGCCCTCTTCTAAAACAATTGGTTGACATATCTGTACCATATAGACTGGCCAAGTGTCTTCTCAAAGCTTGAGAAGTAGGATACATCTGGTTAGAAGTCTCTAGCATACTCGCACTTAACATGCGACCTGCAATCGTATCAAGAGATAATGGAGCGGTAAAACGCACGGTGATTTTGTTTGTTTTAAACTTCTTTAATTGGATAAAATGTGTTGAAATTCCATGCACTAACTCCATGATTTACCTCCTTATATACAGACTTCTATTATATCACGAAAACCTGAAATTTTCTTGTTCTCTGTAACACTTTTGAAATAAAAATCGCTTACATTCCTCCCTGTTTCTCTCACTATTTTTAGGAAAATATGGTATAATACCAAAGATTGAGGTGAATTATGGAATACAAATTATTTGAAGAATTTATTACCCTCCAAGCACTACTCAAAGAACTTGGAATTACACATAGCGGAGGAGCTATCAAATCATTTCTCTCTGAACATTCTGTTTACTTTAATGGAGAATTAGAGAATCGTCGTGGTAAAAAACTTCGTATTGGTGATAAAGTTGACATCCCTGACATGAACATTGACATCTTGTTGACACAACCTACTTCTGAAGAACAGGATGAATACCAGGCTGATAAAGTTGAAAAAGAACGAATCGCTAAACTTGTCAAGGAGATGAATAAAGGAGTAAAAAAAGACAACTCTAAACCTACTTCATCACCCAAAAGCAAACAAGCTCCGCGATTCCCTGGTAGATAATCATGTGGTTACAACACCTATCTCTCAAAACTTTTCGTAACTACAAAGAGACTAAAATAGACTTTAATCCTAAATTAAATGTCTTTTTAGGACGCAATGCACAAGGTAAAACAAATATGTTAGAGGCTATCTATTTTTTAGCCTTGACACGTAGTCATCGAACTAGAACAGATAAAAATCTCATTCATTTTGATGAGGAACAACTTCATCTTTCAGGTCTCGTTCAGAAAAAAACTGGATCCATTCCCCTAGAAATCGAACTAACACAAAAAGGCCGTGTAACAAAAGTTAATCATTTAAAACAGGCACGACTTTCAGATTATGTCGGACACATGAATGTTGTCTTATTTGCTCCTGAAGATTTACAACTAATTAAAGGAGCACCTTCAGTTCGACGAAAATTCATTGATATGGAACTTGGACAAATCAAGCCAATCTATTTATCTGACTTAACCAATTATAACCACATCCTAAAGCAAAGAAACACTTACCTAAAATCAGCTCAAAAAATAGATGAAACCTTCCTTTCTGTGTTAGATGATCAGCTAGTTGATTATGGATGTCGTGTAATGAATCACCGCTTAGATTTCATAAAAAAACTAGAATCATTTGGGCGTAAGAAACATTTTGAACTTTCTAATCAGATTGAAGAGTTGTCAATATCCTATCAATCTTCTGTCAATATAATTGACAAACAAAACTTATCCGAATCTTTCAAAATTGCTTTAGAAAAAAGTAGATCCAGAGATTTATTTAAAAAGAATACTGGTGTTGGGCCTCATCGAGATGACATTTCTTTCTATATAAATGGAATGGATGCTAGTTTCGGAAGCCAAGGTCAACATCGTAGTCTCGTCCTATCGATAAAATTAGCAGAAATCGAATTAATGGAAAGTATTACTACAGAATCTCCAATATTACTGCTTGACGATGTTATGAGCGAACTTGACAACACTAGACAACTAAAATTGTTGGAGACGTTTTCACATTCAATCCAAACCTTTATTACAACAACAAGCTTAGATCATCTTCAAAATCTACCAGAAAATATAAGTATTTTCGCTATTCAAAATGGTCAAGTTGTTGTAAACGAAAATTGACAATATTGTAAAAGAACTCCTATTGCCACAGGAGTTCTTTTCATTTCTTTTACATCGAATAATTTGGTGCCTCATTAGTAATTTGTACATCATGAGGATGGCTTTCTTTCAAACCAGCACCAGACATTTCAATAAATTGAGCATTATCGTGTAGTTCTTGAAGGTTAGCTGCACCACAGTAACCCATACCAGAGCGAATACCACCAATCATTTGGAAGACAATATCAGCTGCAGCACCTTTATAAGCAACACGACCTTCAATTCCTTCTGGAACAAGTTTGTTTGCTTCATTGACAGAACCTTGGAAGTAACGATCGCTTGAACCTTTTTTCATAGCAGCAATTGATCCCATACCACGGTAAGTCTTAAACTTACGTCCTTGGAAGATTTCAGTTTCGCCTGGAGCTTCATCAGTTCCAGCAAACATTGATCCAAGCATAACTGCATTTCCACCTGCAGCAAGGGCTTTTACAATATCTCCAGAATACTTGATTCCACCGTCAGCAATGATCGTTTTACCATATTCACGCGCAACAGCTGCAGCATCATAGATAGCTGTTACTTGTGGAACACCAACACCAGCAATCACACGAGTAGTACAGATAGAACCTGGACCAATACCAACCTTGACAACGTCTACACCTGCTTCATAAAGGGCACGTGCACCTTCAGCAGTAGCAATATTTCCAGCAATCAAAGTACGATCTGGGAAATGAGCACGAATCTCAGCAATTTTACGCAAGACACCTGCAGAATGACCATGCGCCGTATCGATAACAATTGCGTCAGCTCCTGCCTCAAAAAGGGCCTCTGCACGTTCAAATGTATCTGAAGTGACACCTACTGCACCTGCAACTAGAAGACGACCAAACTCATCTTTAGCCGCATTTGGAAACTCAATAACTTTTTCAATATCTTTAATAGTAATCAAACCAGAAAGACGACCTTCTTCATCTACCAACGGAAGTTTTTCAATGCGGTGTTCTTGAAGAATACTCTCAGCTGTTGCAAGGTCTGTACCCACAGGAGCAGTAACAAGATTTTCACTAGTCATATGGTTTGATATTGGTTGGTTATAATCTGAAATAAAACGAAGATCTCGGTTTGTCAAAATACCAACCAATTTACGATTTTCAAGTGTTTCAACAACTGGAACACCACTGATGCGGTAACGTCCCATAAGCTCATCAGCTTCAGCAATTGTATGTTCAGGTGTTAAGAAGAAGGGATCAATAATAACTCCATTTTCAGAACGTTTTACCTTACGAACCTCATCTGCTTGTTGAGCAATTGACATGTTTTTATGGATAACTCCGAGACCGCCTGCACGAGCAATAGCAATGGCCATTTGACTCTCTGTAACTGTGTCCATGGCAGCGGTAATAATTGGGATATTTAAAGTCAAATTATCTGCCAATTTAGTTGTTAAATCTGCATCGTTAGGCAACACATGACTTTCAGCTGGAATAAGCAATACATCATCAAAGGTAAAACCTTTTTTCAAAAATTTAGTGTCCCAATTAGACATTCGAAGTTTCCTCTTTTCTTTATTTTTGAGCTTGACTCTTTTTATATTGTATCTATCATACCATTCTATAAAAATTTGTCAAATGTTACAGGGGTAAATAAAAAACTATCTTTTCTTCGAGATAGAAATGATAGTTTCTTGTAAAATAAACTTAGTTAAAGTAATGAAGTCCCATTGCTCCTTTAACCTCAGATAGGGTTTGACCTGCAACTTCACGCGCTCTTTCACTACCTTTTTGAAGCATATTATAAACTTCTCCCATATCCTTAGCAAATTCGATACGGCGCTCACGAATAGGACCAAGTTCACGTTCTAATATTTCAAGTAGATAACGCTTGGTCTTCACATCACCAAGACCACCTCGTTGATAATATTCTTTCATTTCAGCAATTTCTTGAGCATCTTCTGGACGACCAAAAACATCTAGATAATGGAAAACCATATTGCCCTCAATCTTACCTGGATCCTCAACGCGGATATGATCGGGATCTGTATACATACTCATTACTTTTTTACGCAAAGTATCCGCATCATCAGCTAAATAAATACCATTGTTAAGTGATTTAGACATTTTAGCATTTCCATCTAAACCAGGCAAACGCCCTGCTCTCTCATTTTTTGGATAAATACCTTCTGGTTCCACCAAAACATCACAGTTATATGCATTATTAAAAGAACGAACAATCTCGCGAGTTTGCTCAATCATTGGTTTTTGGTCTGTCCCAACAGGAACATAGTTAGCCTTGAAAGCTGTAATGTCAGCTGCTTGAGCTATTGGATAGACTAAGAATCCTGTCGGAATGCTTTCTCCAAATCCTTTCTGAGCAATTTCTGTCTTGACAGTTGGATTACGCTCCAAACGTGCTAATGACACCAAATTCATATAATACATAGACAACTCAGCTAATTCTGGAATTTGGCTTTGAATAAAGATAGTTGATTTACTTGGATCCAATCCAACTGCAAGATAATCCAAAGCCACATTTCCGATAGACTCTACAATGGTTTGAGGATCTTTGGCATGATCTGTCAAGGCTTGTTGGTCAGCCAAGAACACAAACATATCATACTTATCCTCTTCCTGTAATAATACTCGATTTTTGAGACTTCCAACATAATGTCCAATATGCAATTTTCCTGTTGGACGGTCTCCTGTTAAAATAATGGGTTTAGGCATTTTATTCTCCTTCGATATGATCCCTTCAATTATAGCATTTTTTAAATGAAATAACTGCAATTTATTAAAATAAATCAACCTTTCTATTTACGGATTTGTGTAAAGTGTACTGTAAATGTAATTTACAAAAAATTGACAGATAAAAATTTGAATATTTCCGTATTTTCTAGTAGAATAAATATATTACACATATAGGAGAAAAACATTGCTTACAGTATCTGATGTTTCACTACGTTTTAGTGATCGCAAACTTTTTGATGATGTCAATATCAAATTTACAGAAGGAAATACTTACGGATTAATTGGTGCAAATGGTGCCGGAAAATCTACCTTTTTAAAAATTTTAGCCGGAGATATCGAACCTACTACTGGTCACATCTCTCTTGGCCCAGATGAACGTCTCTCTGTTCTTCGTCAAAATCACTTTGACTATGAAGACGAACGTGCAATTGACGTCGTTATCATGGGAAATGAAAAACTTTATAGCATCATGAAAGAGAAAGATGCTATCTACATGAAGGAAGATTTCTCAGATGAGGATGGCGTCCGTGCTGCCGAACTTGAAGGAGAGTTTGCCGAACTTGGAGGTTGGGAAGCAGAGAGTGAAGCCTCTCAACTACTTCAAAACCTAAACATTCCAGAAGAATTGCACTACCAAAATATGAGCGAATTGGCCAACGGTGAGAAAGTAAAGGTTCTCCTCGCCAAAGCACTTTTTGGTAAACCTGATGTTCTTCTCTTAGACGAGCCTACCAACGGTTTGGATATACAATCGATTACTTGGTTAGAAGACTTCTTGATTGATTTTGATAACACCGTTATCGTAGTATCCCACGACCGTCACTTCTTAAACAAAGTATGTACTCACATGGCCGACCTTGACTTTGGAAAAATCAAGCTCTATGTCGGAAACTATGACTTCTGGAAGGAATCTTCTGAACTCGCTGCTAAATTGCTAGCAGACCGTAATGCTAAAGCAGAAGAAAAAATTAAGCAACTCCAAGAATTCGTTGCTCGCTTCTCTGCTAACGCATCTAAGTCTAAACAAGCAACTTCCCGTAAAAAGATGCTTGATAAGATTGTCTTAGAAGAAATCATTCCATCTAGCCGTAAATACCCATTTATCAACTTTAAAGCTGAACGTGAGATTGGTAATGATCTCTTGACAGTAGAAAATCTATCTGTCAAGATTGATGGTGAAACTATCTTGGATAATATTAGTTTCATCTTGCGTCCAGGTGATAAGACAGCGCTTATTGGACAAAATGATATCCAAACGACTGCATTAATTCGTGCAATCATGGGGGACATTGACTATGAAGGAACTATCAAGTGGGGAGTAACTACTAGCCGTTCTTACTTGCCAAAAGATAACTCAGCTGATTTTGCAGGAGGAGAGTCAATCCTTGACTGGTTGCGTCAATTCGCAAGTAAAGAAGAAGATGACAATACTTTCCTACGTGGCTTCCTCGGCCGTATGCTCTTCTCTGGAGATGAAGTTAACAAACCTGTAAATGTCTTGTCAGGGGGAGAAAAAGTTCGTGTCATGCTTTCAAAACTCATGCTCTTAAAATCAAATGTCCTTGTACTTGATGATCCAACCAATCACTTGGACTTGGAATCTATCTCAAGCTTGAATGATGGATTGAAAAACTTTAAAGAATCAATCATCTTTGCCAGTCATGACCACGAGTTTATTCAAACTCTAGCCAACCATATCATTGTCTTGTCTAAAAATGGCGTCATTGACCGTATCGATGAAACCTATGATGAATTCCTAGAGAATGCAGAAGTACAAGCAAAAGTTAAAGAACTTTGGAAAGACTAAATAAAACTTCAAAACTCAGTTGGGTTAACCAGCTGAGTTTTCTAACATCTTATGAGGTAACATGAAATTATTTTTTAAAACATATTGGACCTATTTTATTTCTTTCATCATTCCTGTAGTCATTATGACAGGAGTATATCTATCTCAAGGTATCTACTGGAATAGTGACAACTCTCCTCTATTAGGAGATGGCTTTCATCAATACATTATTTTTGATATAGCTCTAAGGAATATCCTACATGGAAATGGTAGTTTGTTTTACACCTTTACAAGTGGCCTCGGATTGAATTTCTATGCCCTATCTAGTTATTACTTGGGTAGTTTCCTTTCACCTCTAGTTTACTTTTTTGATCTAACGAATATGCCAGATGCTGTTTATCTGACAACTCTCTTAAAATTTGGATTGATTGGTCTGTCAACCTTCTTTAGTCTAAATAGATTATTTAAAGATATTCCGAAATCTTTAAAACTAGCCTTATCCACTTCTTATGCTCTGATGAGCTTTACCGTTAGTCAACTAGAGATAAAAACATGGCTGGATGTTTTTATCTTGATTCCTTTCATTATCACTGGTTTACACCTACTTATAACTGAAAAGAAATTCCTATTATACTTTACAAGTCTGTCAATTTTGTTTATTCAAAATTATTATTTTGGCTATATGACAGCATTGTTTCTTATTTTCTGGTATCTCTATCAAATTTCGTGGGACTTTAAAACCCGAAAATCATCTGTACTTGATTTTGTTGTTACCTCCTTTTTAGCTGGTATGGCTAGTTTGATTATGACTCTTCCAACTCTGTTTGATTTACAGACACATGGGGAAAAATTGACTGAAGTTACAAAGTTTCAAACTGAAAGTAGCTGGTATCTTGATCTCTTTGCTAAGCAATTCATTGGTTCCTTTGACACAACAAAGTATGGGGCCATCCCAATGATTTTTGTTGGACTACTTCCCTTTATTTTGACCATTTTATTTTTTACGCTGAAATCTATTAAGTTTCACGTGAAACTTATCTATGCAATCTTCTTTACATTTCTAATTGCAAGCTTTTATATAGAAGTGCTTGATTTATTTTGGCAAGGCATGCATACTCCAAATATGTTTTTACATCGCTATGCTTGGATTTTCCCTACCTTGCTAATTTACACAGCAGCGGAAGTCTTAAATCGTCTTAGAGAACTTAAAGTCTGGAATTTTTTAGTTTCACTTTTTCTTCTAGTAACAGGTTTTTTAGCTACCATCTATCTAAAATCACATTATTCTTTTTTAACAGATTTGAATATTCTGCTGACTCTTGAATTTGTGGTTGTCTATTCTCTTTTACTCCTTGCAGTTATTAAAAAGTTTATCTCTGTGAATCTGTTTGCCATTCTAATCTCTTTATTTATAATGGTTGAAATGAGTTTAAATGCTTCATCTCAAATAGACGGAATTGCTAAGGAATGGGGATTTGCTTCTCGAAGTGCTTATAATCGAGATATCCCAGCTATGGAATCTTTCTCAACATATATTAGAAATCAATTTACTCGTACTGAAAAACTAGAAACTCAGACAGGAAATGACAGTATGAAATTCAACTACAATGGAATCTCTCAATTTTCATCTGTTCGAAATCGTTCAGCAAGCTCTACTTTAGATAAACTTGGTTTCAAATCCTCTGGGACTAATCTCAATCTCCGTTATGCCAATAATAGTATTTTGGCTGATAGTTTATTTGGTATCCAGTACAATATCTCAGAAAACCCTATTGATAAGTATGGTTTCCAAGATGTATATCAAAAAGATAATCTTACCCTATATGAAAATCAATACTCTCTTCCGATTGCATTTGCTAGTCAATCTGTTTACAATGATGTCAAGTTCAATGAACATACCTTGGATAATCAGGCCTCGTTTTTAAATCAACTTGCTAACGTCAATTTTGATTATTTTTCTCCAATACCCTATGAAAAAACGGAAAAAATAGAAAATACTAATGATTTGATTAGTATCACAAGTTCTTCAAATGAGGATGCAGCAATCCAGTATCAAATTGAAGTACCAGAAAACAGTCAAGTTTATCTTTCTTTCACAAACCTTCACTTTTCTAATGATAAACAAAAGAAGATTGACATTCTTGTCAACGGAGAGAAGAAAATTTTTACAACTGATAATGTCTTCTCCTTCTTTAATCTAGGATATACTAAAGAGAAAAAAACTTTCAATATTCATGTTAGTTTCCCTGGAAATTCACAAGTATCATTTGAATCTCCTACCTTCTATCGTTTAGATACCCAAACTTTAACTGAAGCTATTCAAAAAATCAAAGAACAGCCTGTAACAGTATCAACTTCTAAAAACAAGGTTTTTGCTACATATGATGTCCAACAAGATACATCTATTTTCTTCACTATTCCTTATGACAAAGGTTGGTCTGCCTACCAAGATGGTAAGAAAATAGAAATTAAACAAGCTCAAACTGGATTTATGAAAGTTGACGTTCCTAAGGGGAAAGGAACTATTACACTTTCCTTCATTCCCAATGGGTTTATTACTGGGGCAATCTGTTCCTTTACTTCTCTCTTACTATTTGGAATCTATAATCACAGACGAAAGTCATCTAAGGCATAAAAAATCGACCAGTTAATCGGTCTATTTTTTTAATCTTCTTCCTTTTTCTTAGGTTGATAGGCTAGCATACCTAAACCAGTAAATAGAGATAGTATCACAAAGAGGAAAATGACTTGATGATGAATATTTCCTGTCATAGAGATTGTTTGTCGCAATCCCGAAACTGAATAACTCATTGGTAACCAAGGACTAATAGCTCTAAAGAAATCATTTGTCAAGTCAAGTGGATAAGTACCGGCACTTGATGCTAACTGTAATAAAAGCAAAATAAGTGAGAAGAAAGCTCCTATACGGCTATTCCATGTTGTTAAAGCGGTCACCATGGACATGAATACTAAACTTGTTAGGATAATGAGAATAAATGTTCGCATTTCATGATTAGCAGTTAGACCAATAAGATGAACTCCTCCATATACCAAAATTCCTGCTAAAACAGCTATAATACCATTTATTTCAGCTCGAGATTTCAACCAAGCCCAACGGCTCTCTGGATGACGCCCTGAAGGCAACTTCGCAAAGATCATATTCGTTGATATTGCTACAACAAAGAGAGCAACTGATATCATATAAGGAGCCATTGCAATTCCATTTACAGGAACTTGGTCATTGTCAGTTTTGGATAGACTGAGAGGATTTGACAAAATCTCTGCATTTTGCGATTCCGTAGATACTGTTTTGAGTTGATCGCTAGCATTACTTAGTCCTTGTCCTAAAGAAGCAACTCCTGTCTGTAAATCTTCCAATCCAGAAGCTAACTTTATTCCACCTTCTGCAAGTTTCCCAGACCCATCTGCCAATTTATTAGCTCCATTCTCTAATTGAGAAGCACCTGAAAGTAACTGACTGGATTTATCTGCTAATCGACTAGAGCCTGATTGTAATTTATCAACTCCTGCTATCAATTCTTGACTCTTTTGATTCAATTGGTTGGAGCCAGTTGATAATTTTTCAACACCAGATACTAATTCTGGAGTTTTTTCAACTAATTGACCAACTCCTGCTGTCAAGCTAGAAGATTTTTGTGTCAAGGTAGTTGAGCCTGAAACTAATTGATTTAAACTACCTGTCAAGGTGGAATTTTTTTCACTTAATTGACTTGCGCCCTGAGAAACTTTATCAACACCTGTAGTATATGCGTTTATACCTGATGCAATCGACTGACTGGCAGGAACTAATTTACTCGTCACTGCTCCCTGTATTTCTGTTAATCCACTTGACAATCCTGTCAAAGAAGTAGAAGTAAGCGGTAATACTTGATTAGCTTGATTTTTTAATGTCGAAAGACTTGAAGATTGATTTTGTAAGTTTTCCAAACTTCCCTGTAAACCTTGTACTAAAGCTATAATTGACTGAGCCGATTGAATACTATCAGTCGAATTTTGAGATACAGAAGCGCTTATTTCAGCTTGTTGCTCACTTGTCAATGATTGATAGGCTGCTGTCGATTGAATATTGGCTAATGTAGTTGCTTTTTCAGACTGAGCACTTGCTAACATTTGATTAGAAAGAGATACTATACTTGATAAAACAGAGTCTAATTGTTTTGTATCTCCAACATCAATATTTTGAATAGCTTGATTTAACTGATTCAAACTAGAAGATAATTGAGCAATTTGATCTTTTTGCTCAGATGAAGCATCTAACTTACTAGAAAGTTGTTGAATCCCTTCACTTAATTGCTCCATACCCATTCGAAGTGTAGCTGATTGATTGGATAACTGATTAGCACCTATTGCAATATTTCCCACTCCGTTTGTATAAGCACTAACACCAGATGAAAATTGATTAAGACCAGTATTGAGCTGAGAAACACCGCCAGTGTAGGCCTCTACACCAGTATATAACTGATTGACTCCCCCTACTAATTCAGGACTTTTAGAAGATAATTGACCTAATCCGCTATCTAATTGACTCACTGCACCAGTATATGTAACTAAGCCACTATTAAAATTCCCTAATCCAAGATGAAGTTGTTCAACACCAGAAACATAAGAGGATAATCCTTTAGTAAACTGCTCCGTTCCATTTGAAAATGTTAAACTTGAATCTGCTAAAGAGTGTAGGTTAGTAGTCAATGTTTGACTTCCTGTCACTAACTGATTCGCTCCATCAGTTAATTTTTCACTACCAGAAGCTGCTTGACTCATACCATCCTTTAATTCGACCATCTTATCAAATAAAGCTTTAGTATAGGTCTCAGTTACATTGGTAGAAACATTCTGCTTCAATTGTGTCATCGCAGAATCACTCATCTTGCTAGCAATAAAACTATGACCACTTGAAGTCTGATAATCGATTTGCATTTGCTCTGGATGATCCGTTAAAATAGAAGCTGCTTTTTCAGATAAATCACTTGGTAAAGTCACTACCATATAGTAATCGCCATCTTCCAATCCCTTCTTACCTTCCTCTTCATCTACGAAATGAAAATCTAAGCTTTTATTTTCTTTTAAATTTGACACCATGTCTTTTCCTATAGCCATGGTATTACCGTTATAGGAAGCTTCTTTATCATTATTGACAACTGCCACAGGTAAGTCAGACAATTGCCCATATGGATCCCACATTGATGACAAAAATATGATATTGTACAGAGCTGGAATAAGAGAAATCCCTATCATGACAATAATAAAGGTTGGTTTTTTAAAAATTGCTTTCCATTCTTTAAACATATCTTCTCCTTTTTTAAACATATTGTCTAAAATTTTGATATAATAGATTATACATTAAAAAATCTAAATTACAAGATAAAAAATTCATTTTTAGACAGATAGTCTAATTTGTTTACAAGGAGGAAATATGCAAGAAAGTAACAAACGCTTAAAAACAAAGCGAACTATTGAAAATGCTATGGTACAATTACTGATGGAACAGCCATTTGATCAAATTTCTACTGTCAAGTTAGCAGAAAAAGCCGGAATTAGTCGTTCCAGCTTCTATACTCACTATAAGGATAAGTATGATATGATTGAACACTATCAAAGCAAGCTATTCCATACATTTGAATATATTTTTCAAAAACATGCTCATCACAAAAGAGATGCTATTTTAGAAGTATTTGAATATCTAGAATCAGAACCACTTCTGGCTGCCCTTCTTTCTGAAAATGGGACTAAAGAAATCCAAAATTTCTTACGAAATAAACTTCATATCATGCTCAGTACGGATTTACAAAAACGCTTTATGCAACTAAATCTAAATACCACTGAATTAGAATATAGTAGCGTCTATCTAACTCACGCACTTTTTGGTGTCTGTCAAACTTGGATTGCACATGGAAAAAAAGAAAGTCCTCAAGAAATAACAGACTTCCTTATGAAGATGCTTGGTGATGCAAATTAATACAAAAAGAGGAACACAGTTGTGTTCCCTTTTATCTATACTCCGCCAGTAGGACTCGAACCTACGACATCATGATTAACAGTCATGCGCTACTACCAACTGAGCTATGGCGGATAAAATAGTCCGTACGGGATTCGAACCCGTGTTACCGCCGTGAAAAGGCGGTGTCTTAACCCCTTGACCAACGGACCTTCTATCTGTAGCAGATATAACCATTATATCAATTTCTTACTAATTGTCAATCACTTTTGAGATTTTTTCTCTAAAATATCTTTCAATTTTCTAATTTTTAACCTTGAAATAGGACAGCGATGGTCTTCATAGAAAACAACTTCTAGATTCTTTCGGTCAATTTCTCTGATATTGCCTATATTTACCAAAAATGACTTATGAGGAGAATAAAATCGCTGAGTATGTTTGTCTTTCTCTTGAATATCCGTCATTGTTCCATAGAACTCTTTTGCAAAATTCTTACCAATGATACGCAATTTATGAGAGACCCCTGTTGTTTCAATATACAAAATATCATGGTAAGGGATTTTTAAATCATTTCCCTTATAATTGTAGTCAAAATAATCTACAACATCTTCATTTTCAAGTAACATACTCTTCGTGTAGAAGATATTTTGCTCAATTCTCTTCTTAAACATCTCATCATTGATATCCTTATCAACAAAATCTAGGGCTGATACTTGATATTTATAGGTCAAAGTAGCAAACTCTGATCGACTGGTGATAAAGACGATAATAGCGTAAGGATTGTAATGACGAATGAGCTGAGCTACTTCAAATCCCTTTTTCTCAATACCATGAATATCGATATCTAGGAAATAAAGCTGATTTACTTCATCATTTTCAATGTATTCTTCAAATTCACGGACTTTTCCCGTTGTCTTGTATGATATTGGAATACTCGATTCTTTCGAAATTTCGTCTAATACTCTCTCTAATCTCACTTGATGTTCAATAACATCTTCTAAAATTAAAACTTTCATTCAAATTCCCTCTTAAATCTAATAATTTGTCTAAATGTACTGCCTTCCATCTCTGTTTCTAAAATAATATTGTTGTACTTATCTAGTAGTTCTTTCACATTATTTAATCCTACTCCACGATTTCTTCCCTTAGTAGAGAATCCTAATGAAAATAGATTTTCTGAAGGAGTCATCGTCATTTTACATGAATTCTGAATCACAATAACTGTTTCAGTTTCCATCTTAATAACTGCTACTTCCATCTGCTTTTTATAGCTATCAGCTGATCCTTCAACAGCATTGTTCAATAAAACGCTCATGATACGAACCAAATCCAATAGTTCAATTGGGAGCTTTGTAATCGTATCTTTTACTTCCAGTGTAAACTCTACACCATTATTTCGAGCATAGACAATTGACTGAGCAACCAAACTTCGTAAAGCTGAATCTTCTATGTTATTCAAATCAAAGTAAGTGTACTTATCTGAACGCAATTTATGATTTGCTTTGACTAAAACTTCATTGTAAACTCTGTCAATTTCTTGTAAATTGCCACTGTCAATTGCCATCTGCATGCTGACAAGCATTCCAGCATAGTCATGTCGAAAACCACGGATTTCATTATACAGACCGACAATTTCATCTGTGTAATTCTGTAAATGTTTCTGTTCAAATTTCTTCTGCTTCAAAGCAATCTCTTTCTCCATTTGATCTTTATGAGAATTCATTGCAAAGAAAGTCAAAAGGAGAGAAATAAAGACAATAGATGACAAAATACTTCCAAAACTATTCAAATGTTTAATCGTACTTACCATATCAGAAACGAAAGATACAATATGTAGCAATAGTAAAGCAAAAAATACTTTTTTCAAGAAAGGATAGAGGTAGTCTTTATCAAAATAGTTTAGATTCAAATGGAAATAATGAATGATTTTTAAGATAACGACATAAGTCAACACCGTTACAACGAAAAAGAATGGGTCATAATATTGTAAAACAAAATTGTCTCCTGTTAGAGAGGATAAAGTTACAGACAGAAAGTTATGAGTGCTCTCATATAAAAGAGATAGTAGTAAACTTAGGAATAGTCCTCTATCCCTCTCATACTGTTTCATCCATCGAAAATAGGAATATAAGCCCAAAGGAAATAAAAATGTTGAAATCCCTAACCCATCTAAATATAGAAGATAAAAGGGAAGGCCAAGTAATACTTCTACTAGTAATGTATAAGCACCAAAAAAGAATAATTCATTTCTATTTATTTGACCTTTACAAATTAAACGGTAACTGTGACTAATAATAAAAAAATATAATATAAAATCTACTACTAAGAAAAAATTCATTCTTCTACTCCTTTATATTCTTCTTAAGAAATTAAAGAAAGTATTATTTGATTTCCTCATCTCCCCACCTTGAATCTTTTGTAAGTCTTTTTCCTTCAAGGCTACAAACTGTTCCAATTTAACTGTGTTTTTCATAATAAAATCTCCTCAATGTTTTTTTCTTGTAAGCTAACTTACAAAAACCATTATACAAAATGGAATTTCATTTTAGATAAAATTCTCTCAACTGTCATTTTTTTCTCCCCAAGTGTACTTTTTTAAGAAAAAAGCCGGGAAAATTCCCAGCTTTGCTACTATATTGATCCCAGCAGGATTCGAACCTGCGACCGTTCGCTTAGAAGGCGAATGCTCTATCCAGCTGAGCTATGAGACCTAACACAATCATTCTACCAAAAATTCAATTAAAAGTCAATTTTCTATTTATGGTAGGGTGATCCCTGCTGAATCGTAAAAGCGCGATAGATTTGTTCAGCAAGGACTAGTCTCATTAACTGATGGGGCAAAGTTAGACGGCCAAAACTAACAGAAAGATTAGCTCTCTTTTTTACATTCTGTGCTAATCCCAGACTCCCTCCAATAATAAATGTAAGAGTAGAAAATCCTTTTATAGAAGCTTCTTCTAACTGCTTACTAAATTCTTCTGAAGAGAAAGTTTTCCCTTCTATAGCCAACACAATAACGAAATCACGGTCACCAACTTTTGATAAAATTCTCTGACCTTCTATTTCTAAAATCTTTTGATTTTCTGACTCACTGGCCTTATCTGGTGTTTTTTCATCTGCTAGCTCAATCATTTCAAGTTTAGCAAATCGAGAAATTCGTTTTGAATACTCCGCGATACCATCTTTTAAATACTTTTCTTTCAGTTTCCCAACTGTTATAACTTTAATTTTCATGACTCTATTCTAACATATTCTCTATTTTTTCACATCTTATTCACAAAATAAAAGGTTAATTTTAACTGAGAAAACCACAGATTTTTGAAAGTTATCCACAATCTGTGAAAAACTTTTGTTTTTAAGTTATAATTAAGCTAGTCAGTTTATACTTTCAGTAATTTCAAACATATGGAGGCAAATATGAAACATTTAAAAACATTTTACAAAAAATGGTTTCAATTATTAGTCGTTATCGTCATTAGCTTTTTTAGTGGTGCCTTGGGTAGTTTTTCAATAACCCAACTAACTCAAAAAAGTGGTGTAAGTAACTCCAACAACAATAGCACTATCACACAGACTGCCTATAAAAACGAAAATTCAACAACGCAGGCTGTTAATAAAGTAAAAGATGCCGTTGTTTCTGTTATTACTTATTCAGCAAATAGACAAAATAGCGTATTTGGTAATGACGATACTAATACAGATTCTCAGCAAATTTCTAGTGAAGGATCTGGGGTTATTTATAAAAAGAATGACAAAGAAGCTTACATTGTCACTAACAATCACGTTATAAATGGCGCCAGCAAAGTAGATATTCGTTTGTCAGATGGAACTAAAGTTCCTGGAGAAATCGTCGGAGCAGATACTTTCTCTGATATTGCTGTCGTCAAAATCTCTTCAGAAAAAGTGACTACAGTAGCTGAATTTGGTGATTCTAGTAAGTTAACCGTAGGAGAAACTGCTATTGCTATTGGTAGCCCATTGGGTTCTGAATATGCAAATACTGTCACTCAAGGTATCGTATCTAGTCTCAATCGAAATGTATCTTTAAAATCTGAAGATGGACAAGCCATTTCTACAAAAGCCATCCAAACTGATACTGCTATTAACCCAGGTAACTCTGGTGGACCACTGATTAATATTCAAGGACAGGTTATCGGAATTACCTCAAGTAAAATTGCCACAAATGGAGGAACCTCTGTAGAAGGCCTTGGTTTCGCAATTCCTGCAAATGATGCTATCAATATTATTGAACAGTTAGAAAAGAACGGAAAAGTGACGCGTCCAGCTTTGGGCATCCAAATGGTCAATCTCTCAAATATTAATACAAGTGATATTAGAAGACTTAATATTCCAAGCAGTGTAACATCTGGTGTAGTTGTTCGTTCGGTACAAAGTAATATGCCTGCCAATGGTCACCTTGAAAAATACGATGTTATTACAAAAGTAGATGACAAAGACATTGCTTCATCAACAGACTTACAAAGTGCTCTTTACAATCATTCTATCGGAGACACAATTAAGATAACCTACTATCGTAACGGTAAAGAAGACACTACATCTATTAAACTTGACAAGAGTTCAGGTGATTTAGAATCTTAATTGACATCTATGTAAAGAAAACTTTACATAAGAGAAAAGATGTGTTAGTGTAGAACCATGGAAAAATTTGAAATGATTTCTATCACGGATATACAAAAAAATCCCTATCAACCTCGAAAAGAATTTGATAGAGAAAAATTACATGAACTAGCACAGTCTATCAAAGAAAATGGGGTTATTCAACCGATTATTGTTCGTCAATCTCCTGTGATTGGTTATGAAATCCTTGCAGGAGAGAGACGCTATCGGGCTTCACTTTTAGCTGGTCTACATTCTATCCCAGCTGTTGTTAAGCAACTTTCAGACCAGGAGATGATGGTCCAGGCCATCATTGAAAATTTACAGAGAGAAAATTTAAATCCAATAGAAGAAGCACGCGCCTATGAATCTCTCGTAGAAAAAGGATTTACCCATGCTGAAATTGCAGATAAAATGGGCAAGTCTCGTCCTTATATCAGTAACTCGATTCGTTTGCTTTCCTTACCAGAACAGATTATCTCAGAAGTAGAAAATGGCAAACTATCACAAGCCCATGCGCGTTCTCTAGTCGGGTTGAATAAGGAACAACAAGACTATTTCTTTCAACGAATTATAGAGGAAGACATTTCTGTAAGGAAGTTAGAAGCTCTTCTGACAGAGAAAAAACAAAAGAAACAGCAAAAAAATGATCATTTCATACAAAATGAAGAAGAACAGTTAAAAAAACTACTCGGATTAGATGTAAAAATCAAACTATCTAAAAAAGACAGTGGAAAAATCATTATTTCTTTTTCAAATCAAGAAGAATACAGTAGAATTATCAACAGCCTGAAATAAGGCTGTTCTTTTATTTTTTTATCTCACAAGGTTATCCACTATTTTTTTCGATAAAAAGCTTAATAAATCAATAGTTTTTAATTTTATCCCCAACCTGTGGATAAAGCTTGATAACATTGTGGATTATTTTTCACAGCTTGTGGAAAATTCTTACTATCTATGGTAAAATAAGTCTAGCATTAAACTTTTAAACAAATAGTAAAGGAGGAGAACGGATTGAAAGAAAAACAATTTTGGAATCGTATCTTAGAATTTGCGCAAGAAAGACTAACTCGATCCATGTATGATTTCTATGCTATTCAAGCTGAACTCATCAAGGTAGAAGAAAATGTTGCTACTATATTTTTACCACGATCTGAAATGGAAATGGTCTGGGAAAAACAACTAAAAGATATCATTGTAGTAGCTGGTTTTGAGATTTATGATGCTGAAATAACTCCCCACTATATTTTCACAAAACCTCAAGATACGACTATCTCACAAGTTGAAGAAGCTACAAATTCAACTTTATATGACTATAGTCCAAAGTTATCATCTATTCCTTATTCGGATACTGGATTAAAAGAGAAGTATACCTTTGATAATTTTATCCAAGGGGATGGAAATGTTTGGGCTGTATCAGCTGCTTTAGCTGTCTCTGAAGATTTGGCTCTGACCTATAACCCTCTTTTTATCTATGGAGGACCGGGACTTGGTAAGACTCACTTATTAAACGCTATTGGAAATGAAATTCTAAAAAATATTCCGAATGCGCGTGTCAAATATATCCCTGCTGAAAGCTTTATTAATGACTTTCTGGATCACCTAAGGCTTGGGGAAATGGAAAAGTTTAAAAAGACCTATCGTAGTCTTGATCTTTTGTTAATCGATGATATCCAGTCACTCAGCGGAAAAAAAGTCGCAACTCAGGAAGAATTTTTCAATACCTTTAACGCCCTTCATGACAAGCAAAAACAGATTGTCCTAACGAGTGATCGAAGTCCAAAACATCTAGAAGGGCTCGAGGAGAGGCTTGTCACGCGCTTTAGTTGGGGATTGACACAAACTATCACCCCCCCTGACTTTGAAACACGTATTGCTATTTTACAAAGTAAAACAGAACATTTAGGCTACAATTTTCAAAGTGATACTCTAGAATATCTAGCTGGGCAATTTGATTCAAATGTTCGAGATCTTGAGGGAGCCATCAACGACATCACTTTAATTGCCAGAGTAAAAAAAATCAAGGATATCACTATTGATATTGCTGCAGAAGCTATTAGAGCTCGCAAACAAGATGTTAGCCAAATGCTCGTCATCCCAATTGACAAAATCCAAAATGAAGTTGGTAACTTTTATGGTGTTAGTGTCAAAGAAATGAAGGGAAGCAGACGCCTTCAAAATATTGTTTTGGCCCGTCAAGTAGCCATGTATTTATCTAGAGAACTAACTGATAATAGTCTTCCAAAAATTGGGAAGGAATTTGGTGGAAAAGATCATACAACAGTCATTCATGCCCATGCAAAAATTAAATCTTTGATTGATGAAGACGATAATTTACGTTTAGAAATTGAATCAATCAAAAAGAAAATAAAATAACTTGTGGATAACTTTCGCTTTTTTATCTTTTTTATCCACATTTTTTAAACAAGCCCAAAAACTTGATATGACTTACTTCAAGTCTGTTTTCCACAGATTTCACAGACTCTATTATTACTATTATCTTTCTAATACTAAAAATAAATAAAGGAGAATCCATGATTCATTTTTCAATTAATAAAAATTTATTTCTACAAGCATTGAATACAACTAAGAGAGCTATTAGTTCTAAAAATGCCATTCCTATCTTATCAACCGTAAAAATTGACGTGACTAATGAAGGTGTTACTTTAATTGGTTCAAATGGTCAAATTTCAATTGAAAATTTTATTTCTCAAAAAAATGAAGATGCTGGTTTGTTAATTACTTCTTTAGGTTCGATCCTTCTTGAAGCCTCTTTCTTCATCAATGTGGTATCTAGTCTACCTGATGTGACTCTTGATTTTAAAGAAATTGAACAAAATCAAATTGTTTTAACAAGTGGCAAATCAGAAATTACTCTAAAAGGAAAAGATAGCGAGCAATATCCACGAATCCAAGAAATTTCAGCAAGCACTCCTTTGGTTCTTGAAACAAAATTACTCAAGAAAATTATCAATGAAACAGCTTTTGCTGCAAGTACACAAGAAAGTCGTCCAATTTTGACAGGTGTTCATTTTGTCTTGAGCAACCACAAAGAATTAAAAACAGTTGCAACAGACTCTCATCGTTTAAGTCAGAAAAAATTGACTCTTGAAAAAAATAGTGATGATTTTGATGTTGTAATTCCGAGTCGTTCTCTACGCGAATTTTCAGCGGTATTTACAGATGATATTGAAACTGTAGAGATTTTCTTTGCTAACAATCAAATCCTCTTTAGAAGCGAAAATATTAGCTTCTATACTCGTTTGTTAGAAGGTAACTATCCTGATACAGATCGTTTGATTCCAACAGACTTTAACACTACAATTACTTTTGATGTGGTAAACTTACGTCAGTCAATGGAACGCGCTCGCCTTTTATCAAGTGCGACTCAAAATGGTACTGTGAAGCTTGAAATTAAAGGTGGAGTTGTTAGAGCCCATGTTCACTCTCCAGAAGTTGGTAAAGTAAACGAGGAAATCGATACTGATCAGGTGACTGGTGATGATTTGACTATTAGTTTCAACCCAACTTACTTGATTGATTCCCTTAAAGCTTTAAATAGCGAAAAGGTGACCATTAGCTTTATCTCAGCTGTTCGTCCATTTACTCTTGTACCAGCAGATACTGACGAGGACTTCATGCAGCTCATTACACCAGTCCGTACAAATTAAGTGAAAGAGGTTGAGCCTAGCTCGCCTCTTTTATGATATAATCGAAAAAGAAAAGGAGAGTAGTATGTATCAAGTTGGAAATTTTGTTGAAATGAAAAAACCACACGCTTGTATCATCAAGTCGACTGGTAAAAAGGCTAATCGTTGGGAAATTACACGTGTAGGAGCAGATATCAAAATCAAATGTAGTAATTGTGACCATGTTGTCATGATGGGGCGCTATGATTTTGATCGAAAAATGAATAAAATTATTGACTAAGAAGCCTTAGTTAGAGGGTTAGCAAGTTTTCCCTTTTTGTGTTATAATATTAGGGATTGAAATGAAAACGGAGAATGAAAAAATATGGCTTTAACAGCAGGTATCGTTGGTTTGCCAAATGTTGGTAAATCAACACTATTTAATGCAATTACAAAAGCAGGAGCAGAGGCAGCAAACTACCCATTTGCGACTATTGATCCAAACGTTGGAATGGTGGAAGTTCCAGATGAACGCCTACAAAAATTGACTGAAATGATTACTCCTAAAAAGACAGTGCCAACAACATTTGAATTTACAGATATTGCAGGGATTGTAAAAGGAGCTTCAAAAGGAGAAGGGCTAGGAAATAAATTCTTGGCCAATATTCGTGAAGTAGACGCGATTGTTCATGTAGTTCGTGCTTTTGATGATGAAAATGTGATGCGCGAGCAAGGACGTGAAGATGCCTTTGTGGATCCACTTGCAGATATTGATACCATTAATCTAGAGTTGATTCTTGCTGACTTAGAATCAGTTAATAAGCGCTATGCGCGTGTAGAAAAGATGGCACGTACGCAAAAAGATAAAGAATCAGTAGCAGAATTCAATGTTCTTCAAAAGATTAAACCAGTTCTTGAAGATGGGAAATCAGCTCGTACAATCGAATTTACAGATGAAGAACAAAAGGTTGTCAAAGGTCTCTTCCTTTTGACAACTAAACCAGTTCTTTATGTAGCGAATGTAGATGAGGATGTAGTTTCAGATCCAGATTCTATCGACTATGTCAAACAAATTCGTGAATTTGCAGCGACAGAAAATGCTGAAGTAGTCGTTATTTCTGCGCGTGCTGAGGAAGAAATTTCTGAGTTAGACGATGAAGACAAGCAAGAATTTCTTGAAGCACTTGGATTGACAGAATCAGGTGTTGACAAGTTGACTCGTGCAGCTTACCACTTACTTGGACTTGGAACTTACTTCACAGCTGGTGAAAAAGAAGTTCGCGCTTGGACCTTCAAACGTGGTATGAAGGCTCCTCAAGCAGCTGGTATTATTCACTCAGACTTTGAAAAAGGCTTTATCCGTGCAGTGACCATGTCATATGAGGATCTAGTAAAATACGGATCTGAAAAGGCAGTAAAAGAAGCTGGACGTTTGCGTGAAGAAGGAAAAGAATATATCGTCCAAGACGGCGATATCATGGAATTCCGCTTTAATGTCTAAAAAATTTAATGAATAGTGTCAATTAGGTTGGAAAAAAATTCCAGCCCTTTTGGCTTTTGAAAGGAAAAATAAATGACCAAATTACTTGTAGGCTTGGGAAATCCAGGTGATAAATATTTTGAAACAAAACATAATGTTGGTTTTATGTTGATTGACCAACTAGCGAAGAAACAGAATGTCACTTTTACACACGATAAGATATTTCAAGCTGACCTAGCATCTTTTTTTCTTAATGGAGAAAAAATTTATCTTGTTAAACCAACGACCTTTATGAATGAAAGTGGAAAAGCGATTCATGCTTTATTGACTTACTATGGTTTGGATATTGAAGATTTACTCATCATTTACGACGATCTTGACATGGAAGTTGGGAAAATTCGTTTAAGAGCAAAAGGATCAGCAGGTGGTCATAATGGTATCAAGTCTATTATTCAACATATTGGAACCCAGGTCTTTAATCGTGTTAAGATTGGAATTGGAAGACCCCAAAACGGCATGTCAGTTGTTAATCATGTTTTAAGTAAGTTTGACAAGGATGATTATATCGGTATTTTACAGTCTATTGACAAGGTTGACGAATCTGTAAATTATTATTTACAAGAGAAAAATTTTGAGAAAACAATGCAGAGGTATAACGGATAAATGGTGACCTTATTAGAGTTATTCTCAGAAAATGATCAGATTAAAAAATGGCATCAAAGTTTAACAAATAAGAAAAGACAACTAATACTAGGTTTGTCAACTTCTACAAAAGCTTTAGCCATCGCTAGTAGTTTGAAGAAAGAAGATAAGATTATTTTATTGACATCAACTTATGGAGAAGCAGAAGGGATTATTAGTGATCTTATTTCTATCTTGGGTGAGGAATTTGTCTATCCATTTTTGGTAGATGATTCACCTATGGTCGAGTTTTTAATGTCTTCACAAGAAAAAATTATCTCACGGGTTGAAGCCTTGCGTTTTTTGAGTGATCCGTCTAAGAAAGGGATCTTAGTTTGTAATATTGCAGCAAGTCGACTGATTTTACCCTCTTCAACTGTATTTAAAGAAAGTATTATAAAAATTGCAGTTGGTGAAGAATATGACCAACATGCGCTTATCCATCAGTTAAAGGAAATTGGTTATCGAAAGGTTACACAAGTACAAACTCAAGGAG
The DNA here is from genome assembly GCA_009496085.1 of Streptococcus mitis. Lineage (GTDB taxonomy): Bacteria > Bacillota > Bacilli > Lactobacillales > Streptococcaceae > Streptococcus > Streptococcus mitis_BY. Next base: position 34,546 of record WIJN01000019.1, read on the forward strand.
AATTTAGTCTTCGAGGAGATATTTTAGATATTTTTGAAATATCCCAGTTAGAACCTTGCCGAATTGAGTTTTTTGGTGATGAAGTCGATGGTATTAGGTCATTTGAAGTCGAAACACAATTATCGAAAGAAAATCAGTCAGAACTTATCATCTTTCCAGCTAGCGATATTCTTATAAGAGAAGAAGATTATCAACGAGGTCAGTTGACTTTAGAAAAACAAATTTTGAAGACTCTATCGCCGATTCTGAAATCTTATCTAGAAGAAATTCTTTCAAGTTTTCATCAAAAACAAAGTCATGCAGATTCTAGGAAATTTTTATCTTTGTGTTATGAGAAATCATGTACTGTATTTGATTATATTGAAAAAGACATACCAATATTCTTTGATGATTATCAGAAATTGATGAATCAGTATGAAGTATTTGAAAGAGAGTTAGCGCAATACTTTACAGAACAGTTACAGAGCGGTAAAGCATTTTCTGAGATGCAGTATTTTGCAGATACAGAGCAAATCTATAAAAAACAGAGTCCGGTTACGTTTTTCTCTAATCTACAAAAGGGGTTAGGAAATCTCAAGTTTGACCAAATTTATCAATTTAATCAATATCCTATGCAGGAGTTTTTCAATCAATTTTCTTTTCTAAAAGAAGAAATTGAGCGATACAAAAAAATGGACTATACTATTATCCTGCAGTCTAGCAATTCAATGGGAAGTAAAACATTAGAGGATGTTTTAGAGGAATACCAGATTAAATTGTATTCTAGAAATAAGTCAATTATCTGTAAAGAATCTGTAAACTTAATCGAGGGAAATCTCAGACATGGTTTTCATTTTGTAGATGAAAAGATTTTATTTATTACTGAACATGAGATTTTTCAAAAGAAATTGAAACGTCGTTTTCGAAGACAACATGTTTCAAACGCAGAGAGATTAAAAGATTATAATGAACTTGAAAAAGGGGACTACGTTGTTCACCATATTCATGGGATTGGTCAATATTTAGGAATTGAAACCATTGAAATCAAAGGGATTCACCGTGATTATGTTAGTGTTCAATACCAAAATGGTGATCAAATTTCTATCCCAGTGGAACAGATTCAGTTACTGTCTAAATATATTTCAAGTGATGGGAAAGCTCCTAAACTCAATAAATTAAATGATGGTCATTTCAAAAAGGCCAAGCAAAAGGTTAAGAATCAGGTAGAGGATATAGCTGACGATTTAATCAAACTTTATTCTGAACGTAGTCAGTTGAAAGGTTATGCTTTTTCAGCTGATGATGAAGATCAACATGCTTTTGATGATGCCTTCCCTTATGTTGAAACGGATGATCAACTTCGTAGTGTTGAGGAAATCAAGAGAGATATGCAGGCTTCTCAGCCAATGGATCGACTTTTAGTTGGGGATGTTGGTTTTGGAAAGACTGAAGTTGCTATGCGTGCAGCCTTTAAGGCAGTCAATGATCACAAACAAGTTGTCGTCCTAGTTCCGACGACGGTTTTAGCGCAACAGCACTATACGAATTTTAAGGAACGATTCCAAAATTTTGCAGTTAATATTGATGTGTTGAGTCGCTTTAGAAGTAAAAAAGAGCAGACTGAAACACTTGAAAAATTGAAAAAGGGTCAAGTTGATATTTTGATTGGAACACATCGTGTTTTGTCAAAAGATGTTGTGTTTGCTGATTTGGGCTTGATGATTATTGATGAGGAACAGCGATTTGGTGTCAAGCATAAGGAAACTTTGAAAGAATTGAAGAAACAAGTGGATGTTCTAACTTTGACAGCTACGCCAATCCCTCGTACCCTCCATATGTCTATGTTGGGAATCAGAGATTTGTCTGTTATTGAAACTCCGCCGACTAATCGCTATCCTGTTCAGACCTATGTTTTGGAAAAAAATGATAGTGTCATTCGTGATGCTGTTTTGCGTGAAATGGAGCGTGGAGGTCAAGTTTACTATCTTTACAATAAAGTTGACACAATTGATCAGAAGGTTTCAGAATTACAGGAGTTGATTCCAGAAGCTTCGATTGGTTATGTTCATGGTCGAATGAGTGAAATCCAGTTGGAAAATACTCTACTAGACTTTATTGAGGGACAATACGATATCTTGGTGACGACTACCATTATCGAGACAGGCGTGGACATTCCAAATGCTAATACCTTGTTTATCGAAAATGCAGACCATATGGGCTTGTCAACCTTGTATCAGTTAAGAGGAAGAGTTGGTCGTAGTAATCGTATTGCTTATGCTTATCTCATGTATCGTCCAGAAAAATCAATCAGTGAAGTTTCTGAAAAGAGATTAGAAGCTATCAAAGGATTTACAGAATTGGGCTCGGGATTTAAGATTGCAATGCGAGATCTTTCGATTCGTGGAGCAGGAAATCTTTTAGGAAAGTCTCAGTCTGGTTTCATTGATTCTGTTGGTTTTGAATTGTATTCGCAGTTACTAGAGGAAGCTATTGCTAAACGACATGGTAATGGGAACACAAGAACCAAAGGGAATGCCGAATTGATTTTACAAATTGATGCCTATATTCCTGATACTTATATTTCTGACCAGAGACATAAAATAGAAATTTACAAGAAAATTCGTCAAATTGACAACCGTGTCAATTATGAAGAGTTACAAGAGGAGTTGATAGACCGTTTTGGAGAATACCCAGACGTGGTAGCCTATCTTTTAGAGATTGGTTTGGTCAAGTCTTATTTTGACAAGGTTTTTGTTCAACGTGTGGAAAGAAAAGAGAATAAGATTACAGTTCAATTTGAAAAAGTCACTCAACGACTGTTTTTAGCTCAAGATTATTTTAAAGCTTTATCCGCAACAAACATAAAAGCAGCAATAGCTGAGAATAAGGGATTAATGGAAGTAGTATTTGATGTCCGAAACAAGAAGGACTATGAAATTTTAGAAGGTCTGCTCATTTTTGGAGAAAGTTTATTAGAGATAAAAGAGTCTAAGAAAGAAAATTCCATTTGATATTTTTCTTCTATAAAACAGATAAAAATGGTACAATAATAAGTTGAGGTAATAAAAATGAGATTAGACAAATATTTAAAAGTATCACGAATTATCAAGCGTCGTACAGTCGCAAAAGAAGTAGCAGATAAAGGCAGAATCAAGGTAAATGGAATCTTGGCCAAAAGTTCAACGGATTTGAAAGTTAATGACCAAGTTGAAATTCGTTTTGGAAATAAGTTGCTACTTGTAAAAGTACTAGAGATGAAAGATAGTACAAAAAAAGAAGATGCAGCAGTCATGTATGAAATTATCAGTGAAACAAGGGTAGAAGAAAATGTCTAAGAATATTGTACAATTAAACAATTCTTTTATCCAAAATGAATACCAACGTCGTCGCTACCTGGTGAAAGAACGACAAAAACGGAATCGTTTTATGGGGTGGGTATTGATTTTGATTATGCTATTATTTATTTTGCCAACTTTTAATTTAGCGCAGAGCTATCAGCAATTACTCCAAAGACGTCAGCAATTAGCAGACTTGCAAACTCAGTATCAAACTTTGAGTGATGAAAAGGATAAGGAGACAGCATTTGCTACCAAGTTGAAAGACGAGGATTATGCTGCCAAATATACACGAGCGAAGTATTATTATTCTAAGAATCGGGAAGCTGTTTATACGATTCCTGACTTGCTTCAAAGGTGATAAAATGGAAAATTTATTAGACGTAATTGAGCAATTTTTGAGTTTATCAGATGAAAAGCTGGAAGAGTTGGCTGATAAAAATCAAATATTGCGTTTACAAGAAGAAAAGGAAAGGAAGAATGCGTAAATTCTTAATTATTTTGTTGCTACCGAGTTTTTTGACAGTTTCAAAAGTAGTTAGCACAGAAAAAGAAGTTGTCTATACTTCGAAAGAAATTTATTACCTTTCACAATCTGACTTTGGTATTTATTTTAGAGAAAAGCTAACTTCTCCTATGGTTTATGGAGAAGTTCCTGTCTATGCGAATGAAGATTTAGTTGTTGAATCTGGAAAATTAAGTCCAAAAATAAGTTTCCAAATAACCGAGTGGCGTTTAAATAAACAAGGGATTCCGGTATTTAAGTTATCCAACCATCAATTTATAGCTGCAGACAAACGATTTTTATATGATCAATCAGAGGTAATTCCTACAATAAAAAAAGTATGGTTAGAATCTGATTTTAAACTGTACAATAGTCCTTATGATTTAAAAGAAGAGAAGTCATCCTTATCAGCTTATTCGCAAGTATCAATTGACAAGACCATGTTTGTAGAAGGAAGAGAATTTCTACATATTGATCAGGCTGGATGGGTAGCTAAAGAATCAACTTCTGAAGAAGATAATCGGATGAGTAAAGTTCAAGAAATGTTATCTGAAAAATATCAGAAGGATTCATTCTCTATTTATGTTAAGCAACTGACTACTGGAAAAGAAGCTGGTATCAATCAAGATGAAAAGATGTATGCAGCTAGTATTTTGAAACTCCCTTATCTTTATTATACGCAAGAAAAAATAAATGAGGGTCTTTATCAGTTAGATACGACTGTAAAATACGTATCTGCGGTCAATGATTTTCCAGGTTCTTATAAACCAGAGGGAAGTGGTAGCCTCCCTAAAAAAGAAGATAATAAAGAATATTCTCTAAAAGATTTAATTGCGAAAGTATCAAAAGAATCGGATAATGTAGCTCATAATCTATTGGGATATTACATTTCAAACCAATCGGATGCAACATTTAAGTCCAAGATGTCTGCTATTATGGGAGATGATTGGGATCCAAAAGAAAAATTGATTTCTTCTAAAATGGCTGGGAAAGTCATAGAAGCTATTTATAATCAAAATGGATTTGTATTGGAGTCTTTGACTAAAACAAATTTTGATAATGAGCGAATTACCAAAGATGTTTCTGTGAAGGTAGCTCATAAAATTGGAGATGCGGACGAATTTAAGCATGATACGGGTGTTGTCTACGCAGATTCTCCATTTATTCTTTCTATTTTCACTAAAAATTCTGATTATGATACAATTTCTCAGATAGCCAAGGATGTTTATGAGGTTCTAAAATGAGAGAACAAGATTTTTTAAATAATTTTCTCAAGAAGGGATATTTCAAAAAGCATACTAAGGTGGTGCTAGCTCTTTCTGGTGGATTAGATTCTATGTTTCTGTTTAAGGTATTATCTACTTATAAAAAAGAGTTAGAAATTGAATTGATTCTAGCCCATGTGAATCATAAGCAGAGAGTAAAATCAGATTGGGAAGAAAAGGAATTAAGGAAGTTGGCTGCTGAAGCAGAGCTTCCTATTTATATCAGCAATTTTTCAGGAGAATTTTCAGAAACGCGTGCACGAAATTTTCGTTATGATTTTTTTCAAGAGGTCATGAAAAAGACAGGTGCGACAGCCTTAGTTACTGCCCACCATGCGGATGATCAGGTGGAAACGATTTTGATGCGTTTGATTCGAGGTACTCGTTTACGCTATCTATCAGGGATTAAGGAGAAGCAAGTAGTCGGAGAGATAGAAATCATTCGTCCCTTCTTGCATTTTCAAAAAAAAGACTTCCCATCAATTTTTCATTTTGAAGATATATCAAATAAGGAAAATCATTATTTTCGCAATCGTATTCGAAACTCTTATTTACCAGAATTAGAAAAAGAAAATCCTCGATTTAGGGATGCAATCTTAAGCATCGGTAATGAAATTTTAGATTATGATTTGGCAATAGCTGAATTATCAAAGAATATTGATGTAGAAAATTTAGAGTGCCTATTGTCTTACTCTGAGTCGACACAAAGAGTTTTACTTCAAACTTACCTGAATCGTTTTCCAGATTTGAATCTTACAAAAGCTCAGTTTGAAGAAGTTAGACAAATTTTAAAAACTAAAAGCCAGTATCGTCATCCGCTTAAAAATGGCTATGAATTGATAAAAGAGTATCAACAGTTTCGGATTTGTAAAATCAGTCCTCAGGCTGATGAAAAGGAAGATGAACTTGTGTTACACTATCAAAATCAGGTATCTTATCAAGGATATTTATTTTCCTTTGGACTTCCTTTAGAAGGTGAACTAATTCAACAAATACCTGTTTCACGGGAAACATCTATATACATTCGTCATCGAAAAGCAGGAGATGTTTTGATTCAAAATGGGCACAGAAAAAAACTCAGACGTTTATTTATTGATTTGAAAATCCCTATGGAAAAGCGAAACTCTGCCCTGATTATTGAGCAATTTGGTGAAATTGTCTCAATTTTGGGAATTGCGACCAGTAATTTGAGTAAAAACACGAAAAATGATATAATGAACACTGTACTTTATATAGAAAAAAATAGATAGGTAAAAAAATGTTAGAAAACGATATTAAAAAAATTCTCGTTTCACACGATGAAATTACAGAAGCTGCTAAAAAATTAGGTGCCCAACTAACTAAAGACTATGAAGGAAAAAATCCGATTTTAATTGGGATTTTAAAAGGATCTATCCCTTTTATGGCTGAATTGGTCAAACATATTGATACACATATTGAAATGGACTTCATGATGGTTTCTAGCTACCATGGAGGAACAGCAAGTAGTGGTGTCATCAATATCAAGCAAGATGTAACTCAAGACATTAAAGGAAGACATGTTCTATTTGTAGAAGATATCATTGATACAGGTCAAACTTTGAAGAGTTTAAGAGATATGTTTAAAGCAAGAGAGGCTGCTTCTGTTAAAATTGCAACCTTGTTGGATAAACCAGAAGGACGTGTTGTAGAAATTGAGGCAGACTATACCTGCTTTACTATCCCAAATGAGTTTGTAGTAGGTTATGGTTTAGACTACAAAGAAAACTATCGTAACCTTCCTTATGTTGGAGTATTAAAAGAAGAAGTATATTCAAATTAGAAAGAACAATTTTTAATGAAAAAACAAAATAATGGTTTAATTAAAAATCCTTTTCTATGGTTATTACTTATTTTTTTCCTAGTTACAAGTTACCAGTATTTTAGTACAGGTAGTGTTGCAGGGAAAAGTAAGCAAATTAATTATACAGAATTGGTAAAAGAAATTACCGATGACAATGTAAAAGAATTGACTTACCAACCAAATGGCAGTGTTATCGAAGTTTCAGGTGTTTATAAAAATCCTAAAACAAGTAAAGAAGAAACAGGCATTCAGTTCTTTTCTCCATCTGCTACAACAGTAGAGAAATTTTCAAGTATTATTCTTCCTTCAGACACTACAGTATCAGAATTGCAAAAGCTTGCTTCTGACCATAAAGCGGAAGTAACTGTTAAACATGAAAGTTCAAGTGGTATGTGGATTAATATTCTTGTATCCATTGTGCCATTCGGTATTCTTTTCTTCTTCCTATTCTCTATGATGGGAAATATGGGAGGAAATAATGGCCGTAACCCAATGAGTTTTGGACGAAGTAAGGCTAAAGCCGCAAATAAAGAAGATATTAAAGTAAGATTTTCAGATGTTGCTGGAGCTGAGGAAGAAAAACAAGAACTAGTTGAAGTTGTTGAATTCTTAAAAGATCCAAAACGATTTACAAAACTTGGGGCTCGGATTCCAGCAGGTGTTCTTCTAGAGGGACCTCCAGGAACAGGTAAGACTTTGCTTGCTAAAGCAGTCGCCGGAGAAGCAGGTGTTCCATTCTTTAGTATTTCAGGTTCTGACTTTGTAGAAATGTTTGTCGGAGTTGGTGCAAGTCGTGTTCGTTCTCTTTTTGAGGATGCAAAAAAAGCAGCACCAGCTATCATCTTTATCGATGAAATTGATGCTGTTGGACGTCAACGTGGAGTTGGTCTTGGCGGAGGAAATGACGAACGTGAACAAACCTTGAACCAACTCTTGATTGAGATGGATGGTTTTGAGGGAAATGAAGGAATTATTGTCATTGCTGCAACGAACCGTTCAGATGTACTAGACCCTGCCCTTCTGCGTCCAGGACGTTTTGATAGAAAAGTATTGGTTGGCCGTCCTGATGTTAAGGGTCGCGAAGCAATCTTGAAAGTTCATGCTAAGAATAAGCCTTTAGCAGAAGATGTTGATTTGAAATTAGTGGCTCAGCAAACTCCAGGTTTTGTTGGTGCTGATTTAGAGAATGTGTTGAATGAAGCGGCTTTAGTCGCTGCTCGTCGCAATAAATCAATCATTGATGCCTCAGATATTGATGAAGCAGAAGATAGAGTTATTGCTGGACCTTCTAAGAAAGATAAGACTGTTTCACAAAAAGAACGTGAATTAGTTGCCTATCATGAGGCAGGACATACCATTGTTGGTCTAGTTTTGTCGAATGCCCGTGTTGTACATAAAGTTACTATCGTACCACGTGGACGTGCAGGCGGTTATATGATTGCACTTCCTAAGGAAGACCAAATGCTTCTATCTAAAGAAGATATGAAAGAGCAATTGGCTGGCTTAATGGGTGGACGTGTAGCTGAAGAAATTATCTTTAATGTTCAAACTACAGGAGCTTCAAACGACTTTGAACAAGCGACACAAATGGCGCGTGCAATGGTTACAGAGTACGGTATGAGTGAAAAGCTTGGCCCAGTACAATATGAAGGAAACCATGCTATGTTTGGTGCACAGAGTCCTCAAAAATCAATTTCAGAACAAACAGCTTATGAAATTGACGAAGAGGTTCGTTCATTATTGAATGAAGCACGAAATAAAGCTTCTGAAATTATTCAGTCAAATCGTGAAACTCACAAGTTGATTGCAGAAGCATTATTGAAATACGAAACATTGGATAGTACACAAATTAAATCTCTTTATGAAACAGGAAAGATGCCTGAAACAGTAGAAGAGGAATCTCATGCACTATCTTATGATGAAGTAAAATCAAAAATGAATGACGAAAAATAACCCTGAGAGAGGCCTGTCCTCTCTTTTTTGTGCATTTGAGACGGTGAAGAGAACAGAATGGAGAAAATGTCACAAACGATGTTTCGAATCTGTTAGACTGTATCTAGAAAGGGGAACATTATGCTTAAAGAATTGTATGAAGAAGTCCAAGGAATTGTGTACAAGTGTAGAAATGAATATTACTTGCATTTATGGGAGTTATCGGATTGGGACCAAGAGGGAATGATTTGCTTACATGAGTTGATTAGTAAAGAAGAAGGACTGATAGAAGATATTCCACGCTTACGTAAATATTTCAAAACTAAATTCCGAAATCGGATTTTAGACTATATCCGTAAGCAAGAAAGTCAGAAGCGTAGATATGATAAAGAACCCTATGAAGAAGTAGGTGAGATTAGTCATCGTATAAGTGAGGGAGGTCTGTGGCTAGATGATTATTATCTCTTTCATGAAACATTACGGAGGTATAGAAAGGAACAAAGTAAAGAAAAACAAGAAGAGTTAGAACGTGTTTTAAGAAATGAACGTTTTCGAGGACGTCAAAGAGTATTAAGGGACTTACGTATTGTGTTTCAAGAGTTTGATATTGGGCTGAAATAGTCAAATTTAAAAAAGTCGAAAAAAATTTGTAAAAAGTTTAAAAAAGTAGTTGACAAAAACCAAAAAGGCTGTATAATAGTAAGAGTTGAAAATAACAACTCTGGTCCGTTGGTCAAGGGGTTAAGACACCGCCTTTTCACGGCGGTAACACGGGTTCGAATCCCGTACGGACTATGGTATGTTACGGT